>CAZRGY010000300.1:0-5687 GCA_964599715.1 uncultured Verrucomicrobiota bacterium
CAGTAGATCCTTGGTGCAGACCTTGTCCTCTTCATCAAACTCCCGCATCTCCACCGGAAGACCACTACCCTCATCCCAACAGAATCCACAACTGCACCCCGTATGCGCCCCCGCATAAACAATATGCGATTGGGTGAAATGCCGCTTCACCTCAGCCAAGCCATGGTCGGCAACGTCCACATTAAAACCTCGTTGATGCTCATCCCAAGCCACCAACGGCAACTCCCGCTCCGCCGCCAAATGTAACGCTTTGCACATAGTCTTTAATTCGTAGCAGCCGACGTGAGGAGGCTCTTGCCTTCTTTTGGAGTGCGGAGGCTTGACTCCGCTTTCCGCCCGAGGCGGCTTGACGCCTCGACTCCCACCCTTCGTGATCGTCCTCGTTCTCGTCGTCGTCCTCGATTTTCTTTTCCAGCTTTATCGTTCCTCTCTTTTGCGCCTTCTGCGCCTCTTTGTGGCAATCTCCCACTCTTCATTCTTCCTTCTCTTGGCAGCCGAACTTCGGCTTCTACATTCCCCTATATCACCATCCGTGCCAACCCTCTCCACACCCCCATTACAAACACCCAAGCAACTCCCAATCAGCCACTTAGACTCAATCATCTAAAATTCGCACCTCACCCCTCCTAATTCCTATTTGTAGCCTTTAAGCTACATGTTTATCCTTTCCGCTATGTCCAAGAAGGAAAAAATCCTCATCGGCATCGTCGGCAGCCACCTCGATTCCGGCTTCAGCAAAAATCGTTGGAACCGCTGGCGGCCCACCGTCTCCCTCCTCCAGCAGCCAGACCTGACCTTCGCCCGTTGTGAGCTTATCCACTCGCCCGAGCATCTGGACATCGCCGGTTGCGTCGCCTCCGATATCCGGGGCCTCGAATCCACCAAAGCCAACCGCACCAAGGTCCACCTCCACAGCCAGCCCCTCAAAGACGCCTGGGATCTCGAAGAGGTTTACGGCTCCCTGTACGACTTCACCAAGCTGTATGGTTTCGAGCCCGATAATGAAGATTACTACATCCACATCACCACCGGCTCGCACATCCAGCAGATCGCCCTCTTCCTGCTCACCGAATCCCGCCACTTCCCCGGACGTCTCATCCAGTCCTCGCCCCAGGAAGGTCGCAAATCTCCCATCGGTACCCATCGCATCATCGACCTCGATCTCTCCCAATACGACAAGCTCGCCTCCCGCTTCGAACGCGAAGTCACCGAGGCCCGCACCTTTCTAAAATCCGGCATCGAGACCCGCAACGAACGCTTCAACGCCCTCATCGAGCAGATCGAGCACGTCGCCATCGCCTCCCGCGATCCCATCCTGCTCATGGGCCCCACCGGTGCGGGCAAATCCCAGCTCGCCAAGCGCATCTATGAATTGAAGAAGTTCCGCCACAAGCTCAGCGGTTCCTTTGTGGAAGTGAACTGCGCCACCCTCCGTGGCGATTCCGCCATGAGCACCCTCTTCGGTCACGTGAAAGGCTCCTTCACCGGCGCACTGAAAGATCGCCCCGGCCTCCTGCGTTCTGCGAATGGCGGACTCCTCTTCCTCGATGAGATCGGTGAACTCGGTGCTGATGAACAGGCCATGCTCCTGCGCGCCCTTGAGGAAAAGCGCTTCACCCCCTTCGGTGCCGATACAGAAGTCACCAGTGATTTCCAACTCATCGCCGGGACAAATCGCGACCTTGCCATCCGCGTAAGTGAAGGCACCTTCCGCGACGACCTCCTCGCTCGCATTAACCTCTGGACCTATCAACTCCCCGGCCTCCGCGACCGCCCCGAGGACATCGAGCCGAACCTCGATTACGAACTCGAACGCTACGCCGAGAAAAACTCCCGCCGCGTCACCATGAGCAAGGAAGTCCGTGGACGCTTTTTGGAATTCGCCCGTTCTGGTGAAGCAACGTGGGCTGGCAACTTTCGCGACCTCAACGCCAGCGTCACCCGCATGGCCACCCTCGCCATCGGTGGCCGTATCGGTCCGGACGTCCTCGAAGCCGAACTCGCCCGCCTCCGCCGTGCCTGGCAGGCCCCGCTCAGCAGCGGTGATGACACTGACGCCCTGTCCTCCATCCTCAGCAAAAAAGACATCGCGCAGATCGACGGCTTCGACCGCATCCAGCTCAACTACGTCCTCGCCACCTGCCAAAAGTCCCACACCCTCAGCGAAGCCGGCCGCCAACTCTTCGACGTGACCCGCACCCAGCGAAAAATCACCAACGACGCCGACCGCCTCCGCAAATACCTCGCCCGCTTCAACCTCACCTGGGAAAAAGTAAAACGTTCGTAAGGAGCGCGGCTTTTAAGCCGCTTCACATCCCGCAAACCAGCAGCACATCGCGCAGCGCCAAACGTAGGTTGCACTCTCCATCCATCTGGCCCGAACCACACCGCACCCATCGGCGTCAGTCGCCGCCAACCCAAGAACCCCAACGGGGTTCAAATCAATCAGCCCAAGGTTGCGAGGCACGAGCTACCTTGGGTAACGACCTGAGAAACCACTACCCCGAAGGGGTTGCATCAAACTCAATCCACAGATTTAAACCCACCACCCATCACCCATCTGTGTGAATCTGTGGTTACCCCCCTACTCAAAGCGGCAAACGCCGCTTAACATTCTCCGGCTGACCGATCCGTGTTGTGGGGATTGGTTCTGGTGACGCCGTCTTCTGCTGCATCGCCGCCTTCTTCACCCCACCCACACAAAACAACTTGCTGTTCGTCCGGATGAAAAGCTGACCTTGAGAAACCACCACTGCTGACCGGATGTTCGAATCACCCGGTTCACCCATTGGAATGTTACTGATCAGGTCGCCCTTCGCCGCATCGACCACCAACACCTCACCCGCGTGGTTGATGCAATAGATCTTGCCGTCCGCCCCGGTCGGCGAGGCTTCAAACTTGGCCCGTCCCGGCGTCGGCACACTCCATTTGATCTTGCCCGTCTTGGGCTCGATCCGGGAAAGCGTCTTGCCCAGATCACTCAACACAAAAAAGTCACCCTCGTAGAACAACGGCGTCGGCACATCCGTCGTGACCTCCTTTGGCTCGCTCTGCCACGCCAGCCCGGCATCGCCCAGATTGCCATTGCCACCCGCCTTGACTGCATACACCGGCCCTTTCTTGGGTGCGCTAGCCAGAATCACTCCACCCCCCGCCACTGGGGAGACAACAAGTCGCCAGTGGCCGATCTTCGCCGGATTCCATGTCCCCCAGCGCCAGAGCTCCTTGCCCGTCTTCGGGTCATGCCCCGTCAGGCAATCCCCACCCGCGATCAGTAATTCTTTGCGGCCTTTGTATTCAAACGGGATCGGACTCGTGAACGCCTCCAGCGACTCCGCCACTGCCTCGGCATTGCGGATGTGTTTCCACTGCGTCTTTCCCGTCACCGGATCCAAGCTTAGCAAGAAAGATTCAATCCCGCTCTCCTTCGCTCCCCGTCCGTTCACCGGGACATCGCGTTGCAATATCTGCATATACAACTGCCCTTCATACAGCAACGGGCTGGTGGAAAAAGTCCATTGAAAGGCGAAGTCGCCGTAATCCTTCTGCAGGTTCCGCTGCCAGAGTTTCTTCCCGGCGAAATCGTAGGCCACCAGATCGCCATTGCTGAAAAAGAAGATGACCCGCTGGCCATCCGTCACCGGTGAGGGTGCTGCGTAGTTGGAGCGTTGATCCCGTGATTCGCCCGCCCCCACCGTCTCCCGCCAAAGCTGCTTCCCTGTTCGCCGGTCAAAAGCCATCGCCACCGTGGATTTGGTCCGCTGGTCTGTTGAGGCGATAAAGATATGATTCTCCCAGACAATCGGTGTAGCCGCTCCTGACCCTGGCAAATCGACCGCCCAAGCGATATTCTCGGTCTTGGACCAGTTGCCAGGAAGATTTTTCTCCGTTGAAGAACCGTTGAAACTCGCTCCACGCCATTGCGGCCAATTCTCAGCTTGGGCTTGGGCCAAGGCTACGATCAGACCTGCGGCCAACAACACCGCCCTTTTGAGATCAATGTGGAAATGCATCTTGGCAGAAACCGTGTCCTGCCTGAGCGAGAAAGTCAATGAAAGCAAACGACGAAACGCCACTTCTTGCTACCAAGCGAAACCTTGGCAGCAAGCAGGCTGAGACCGGTTGGGGCTGGCTAGATGGGTGTGCGTCCGAAGGCGGGTGGCGTCATCTTGTGCACCGAATACACCACGATCGCCGGCACCGCGCACTTCTTGGCCGCCCGCTTCAGGAACTCCCGCCGGCTGCTCAGGTTCGTCACCTTCAGCACCTTGTCCTGCTTCGTTTTCTGCTCTGTTTTCATACGTTTACAACTTAAATTCTTTTTTATCCTTACGGCACCAGCAACAGCCCGCGCGGCTGCTCAAAGAACCCGTCCTGCGTGATCAACACCCGGTTCCCCGTCGTCTTGTCCACCTTGAACAACAACCGCTCGTTCACCCCCGCGTTCACCTTGCCGTCCGACACATACAGGTCCCCCGCCGCATCCAACGCCACGTGCGTCGGCAGCAGGAACGGTATCCCTTGCGCCCCCGTCGCCGCATCCGATAGCACCGTCTGCACGCCCGCTGGCGTCACCCGGATGATCTTCTTCGCCAACGCGTCCACCACCAGGATGTTCCCATCCGCTTCCACCGCCATGCCCACCGGGTAATCCAGGTTGCCCGCTTCCGTGATCACCGTCTGATCCCCCGTTCCCGGATCGATCCGGATCAGCTTCGACGTGATCGATGCCCCATCACCCACGCTCGTCACGTAGATGTCCCCGGCATTGGGCGTCCCGGTCGGCGCGATCGCCAACCCTTGCAGGAAGTAGAACTGGTCTCCCTGCGTCAGCGTCGTCTGCACCCCCGTCACCGGGTCCACCCGGAACACCGCCCCCGCCTGCGAGAACGCATCCAGGTCCGCCACCAAGATCTGCCCCGACGCCTCCACCTTCACCCCGAACGGCACGTCAAAGTCACCCCCCGTCGATACCGTCGTCACCGCAAACGTCAGCCGGTCGATCCGGAACAACCCACCACCCTTGCGGCTCTCATAATCCACCACCAGGAAGTTCCCGTCCGCTTCCTGCGCCACTTCATACGGATCCTTGATCGACGTGATCAGCACCGCCGTCGTCGGGTCCGCCAGCCGCGAGATCAGGATCGTTCCCGTGCTGAAGTACGGCCCACGGTCCGCCACGATCACATCCCCGCTCGTCATATACACCGTCCACACGTCGAACAGGGCGCTCAGTCCGCTCGTCAACCCTGTCGCCGCGGCCGTCAGCTGCCGCGCCGGGCCCGCCGTGTCCAGTTGCAGGTCCGTATAACTCACCGTCCCGTTACCCGCTCCCGTCCCGATGTCCAACGTCGCCGTCCCGCTCAACACCCCGCTGCCCGAGGTCAACGTCACCGTCACGGCCACACTCGCACCCAGCCCCGTCGTCGACGGGTTGCCATAGACATCCTGCGTCTGCACCACCGGCTGTTGCGGGAACGCCGCGTTGATCTCCACCTTGTCCGGCTGCGTCGTGAACCCAAGCTTGCTCGCCGCCAACGCACTTACCGTCAGCGTCGCACCACTGCCACCGGCGGTCGTGGTGGAGTTGGTCCCATCCGTAACCTGCAAGGTCGCTGTCTCCGCCGTATACGCCACCAGCGTCCCGCCCACCGTCCCCACACCTCCCGTGAACGTGATCGTGGTCG
>CAZRGY010000301.1:0-5679 GCA_964599715.1 uncultured Verrucomicrobiota bacterium
TTTTCATGCTTATTATTTTCCGCGCTCCACTTATCGAAATGTTTTCAAGCTCGCACCTCGCACTTCTCACCTCGCCCCAGTCTTCACTCCGTAATTGATCCCCATCACCCCGCCGAGCAGGTTCACCACTTGGACATCCTTACACTGAAGCTGATGCATGAGCTTTTCCACCCCGCGTTGCGCCGGGTAATGCTGCAAGGATTTCAGGATGTAAGCATGCGTATCGGAATCCCCACAAAAGAGTCGCCCGAAGACCGGTACAAACCATTTCAGATACTGGAAGTAGCCGAAGCGCCAGAGCTTGTTATCTGGCACACCGAAATCTAGGACCAGCAATCGCCCACCCGGTTTCAATACCCGAAGCATCTCTTTCAGACCGCCCTCGAAGTCAGCCAGATTACGCAAGCCATAACTGATGGTCAGCACATCCACCGAACTATCATCCGCTGGTAGGTTCAGGGCATCTCCCCGCACAAACTCCACTCTAGTTACCCCATCCCGCTGCTGCCTTTGTTTCGCCACCGCCAGCATCGGCCCACTGAAGTCCACCCCTAGGACTTCCGCCCCTTGGGCCGCCAGTGCAAAGGCCACATCCCCCGTGCCACAGCACAGATCCATGGCCTTATCCCCGGGCTTCACTTGGGCCAGTTTGATGAGCTTTCGCTTCCAATACCGGTGCAGCCCAAAGCTTTGCAGGTCATTGATCAGATCGTAACGGGGCGCAATGGCGGCAAAGAGGTCATTCACCTTCTCTGCCCGTTTTTCACCCGCTTCATAGAACTTGTTATCCATTGCGCCGACGCACTTTAGCACGATTGAGTAAAAAACAAGACCCGATGGAATGACGAATGACGAAATCCAAACGACCAAGGAATGAGCAAATCGCAATGTTTAAAACACGTTGATAGCCTTTAGTTTACATCAGGAAAGGCAGGCTTCCTTCGTTACTCAGATTTCGTCATTGGGCATTGCTCTGCTAGAATGAGTTTTTGACTTGTGGAACTTTTTTGTCCACGTTTCGGCCCTTGTAAAGTCTCGGCGGGCCTAACCTACTCGGCCAGACAACCGTACAAACCATGGGCAAATCATTGATCATCGCGGAGAAACCGTCCGTCGCCGGCGACATCGCCAAGGCTTTGGGCGGCTTCAAAAAGACCGACGACTACTACGAGAGCGAAGACGCCGTCATCGCCTCGGCGGTCGGCCATTTGCTGGAGATCGCCTGCCCGGAGGAGTTCGAGGCCAAGAAGGGCAAGTGGAACTTTGCCAACCTCCCGGTCATCCCGCCTCACTTTGACCTGATCCCGCGCGCCAAGAGCATGGATAAGCTCAAGACGCTGCAAAAACTCATCAAACGCAAGGACGTGGACAAGCTGATCAATGCTTGCGATGCCGGGCGCGAGGGTGAATTGATTTTCCGTTACATCATCCAGCACACCAAAGCCAAGCAGCCCATCCAGCGTCTCTGGCTGCAAAGCATGACCCCGGCGGCCATCAAAGAAGGCTTTAACAAGCTCCGCACCGGTGAAGACATGCAACCGCTGGCAGATGCCGCCACTTGCCGCAGCGAAGCCGATTGGCTCGTAGGCATCAACGGCACCCGCGTGATGACCGCCTTCAATTCCAAAGGCGGAGGTTTCAATAAGACCACGGTCGGTCGTGTGCAGACCCCCACTCTCGCCATCCTGGTTGAGCGTGAGGAAAAGATCCGCCGTTTCGTTCCGCGGACCTATTGGGAGGCGAACGCCACCTTCACCTGCGAAGCCGGAGAATACGTCGGCCGCTGGTTCGACGAAAAGTTTTCCAAGCCACCAGGTGGCAAAGAGGCGGATGAAGCCCTGCGGGCCGAACGCATCTGGGACAAGGCCCAAGCGGACGCCATCAAGACCAAGTGCTTGGGCAAGCCCGGCATCGTCACCGAGGACAGCCGCCCGAGCAACCAGCTCTCGCAGTTGCTCTATGATCTAACGAGCTTGCAGCGCGATGCCAACCGACGCTTCGGTTTGTCCGCCACGCGCACTTTGCAGATCGCCCAAGCGCTCTACGAACGTCACAAGGCCCTTACCTATCCTCGTACTGACGCCCGCGCGCTGCCGGAAGATTATCTTAACACCACGCGCGATACCCTTGGCACCATGGCCAACACCGCGTATGCGCGTTTTGCCAGCACCATTCTGGAGCAAGGCTGGGTGCGCCCGAATAAGCGCATCTTCAACAACGCAAAGATCTCGGACCATTTTGCCATCATCCCGACCGGCGTTGCGCCCAAGGATCTGAACGAAATGGAGCAGCGGGTCTATGACATGGTCGTGCGCCGCTTCCTCTCCGTGTTCTACCCGGCCGCCGAGTATCTCATCACCACCCGTATCACCCGGGTGGAGGGCGAGCCGTTCAAGACCGAGGGCAAAGTCCTCGTCAAAGCGGGCTGGCTCGAAGTTTACGGCAAGGAAGGCGCCGGTGATTCGGATGACACCACGAGCAATCTCGTGGCCGTGAAACCGGATGAAAAGGTCAACACCCGCGAGATCGATCTGAAGGAATCGCAGACCAAACCGCCTCCGCGCTATTCGGAAGCCACCCTGCTCTCCGCCATGGAAGGCGCGGGCAAGCTGGTGGACGACGAAGAATTGCGTGAGGCCATGAGCGAACGCGGCCTTGGCACTCCGGCCACACGTGCTTCCGTCATCGAAGGTCTCGTCAACGAAGAGTATCTTTACCGCAACGGCAATGAACTCCAGCCCACCGGCAAGGCGTTCATGCTTATCGCCCTGTTGCGCGGCCTGAGCATCCAGGAACTGTCCAAACCGGAACTGACCGGCGAGTGGGAGTTCAAGCTGAAGCAGATGGAGCAAGGCAAGCTCTCCCGCCCGCAATTCATGGCCGAGATCGCGGACATGACGCGCCGGATCGTGGAGCGCACCAAGGGCTTCCCCGGGGATGAAGTGCCCGGTGATTTCGAAGACCTCAAGACGCCCTGCCCCAAGTGCGGCGCTGTCGTGAAGGAGAACTATCGCAAGTTCCAGTGCTCCAAGTGCGATTTCGCCCTGCCGAAGTTCCTTTCCAGCCGTCTGATGGAAGCCTCCGAGACGGAGACGCTCATCAAGAATCGCAGCATCGGCCCGCTGCAAGGGTTCCGCAGCCGTCAGGGCTTCCCCTTCGCCGCCATGCTCAAGTTGAGCGATGAGCACAAGCTCGAGTTCGACTTCGGCGATAACAAGAAAGAGGGTGAATCCTCCGAACCTGTCGATTTCACCGGCAAGACGCCGTTGGGCAAGTGCCCGAAGTGCGGCGCTCAAGTCTTCGAGCACGGCATGCACTACGTTTGTGAGAAGGCCACGGGTCCGGATAAGACCTGCACCTTCCGCGCGTCCAAGGTCATCCTCCAGCAGGAGATCGATGCCGCGCAGATGACCAAGCTCCTCGCCGACGGCAAGACCGATGTGCTCAAAGGCTTCGTCTCGAAGAAGACGAACCGCAAGTTTGACGCCTTCATGGTCCTCAAGAAGGGCGAGGTGAAGTTCGAGTTCCCGCCGCGCGAAGCCAAGAAGGGTGCCAAGACCCGTGAGCCCGAACCCAAGGTGGATTTCACCGGCCTGACTCCGCTCAACGGCAAGTGCCCGAAATGCGGTGGCAATGTCTACGAGACCGCCGACAATTACCTCTGCGAGAACACCCAGCGCGACGCGAAGAAGTGCACTTTCAAGACCGGCAAACTCGTCCTCCAGCAACCGGTGGACAAAGAGCAGGTCGAGAAGCTCATCAAGAACAAGCGTACCGACCTGCTGACCCAATTCGTCTCTCGCTCCGGCAAGCCCTTCAAAGCCCATCTGGTCTTGAAGAAAACCGGCAAGGTGGAGTTCGAATTCCCGGATAGCTAGACCGGGCTGACGGGACGCGCTTGGTATTTCGGCCGATATCGGCTATTGTGTCCCTATGTCCGAAGCGCCGTCCGAGACTGAGATCAAAGATGAACTGCTCCTGCAGTTCCTTCAGCATCTCGCCATCGACCGCGGCGCCTCCACTTACACCCAGCGGAATTACCGGCACGCCCTTACCGATTTCTGCCAATGGCATCAGCAAGATCGCGCTTCTGCCCCGGACTGGCCCAAGCTCCAGCGCGATGATTTTCGCTCCTTCCTGCGTTACTTGGGTCGCAAGAACTTTGGTCGTTCTTCCATCCAACTGCACTTCAGCGCCCTAAGGACCTTTTACAAATTCCTCGTGCGCCGGGGCGAAGTGGAAGTGACGCCCATCCGGAATATATCGCTGCCCAAACAACCCAAGCGCCTGCCGAAGTTCCTCACGCCGGAGCAAACCCAATCGCTGCTGGAGGCCCCCTTGCGCGAACTTGATGCGCTGCAAAAATCCGGCGCCAAAGATATCGATCCCATGGATTTTCTTCGCGATGCCGCCGTGCAAGAGGTCATCTACTCCTGCGGCCTGCGTATCAGTGAGGCCTGCGGCATCAATGTCGAGGACATCGACTGGAACGAGCAACTCATCCGGGTGCGTGGTAAGGGCAAGAAAGAACGCCAACTCCCGGTCGGCACACCCGCTTTGGAAGCCATCCGCCGCTACCGTTTGTCCTTGGGCGAAAACAACGCTGCCGATGGCCCGCTCTTCTTCAGCAAACCCGCGTCACAAAAGCCGTTGCAACCTCGCTTGGTGCAACTTCGCCTAAAGCGTTACCTCGCGGCCAGCGGTCTTGACCCCGCTTTGACGCCGCACAAACTCCGGCACAGTTACGCCACGCATTTGTTGAACAACGGTGCTGACTTGCGCAGCGTGCAGGAACTGCTTGGCCATGCCCATCTCGTGACCACGCAGGTTTACACCCATTTGACCACCGACCGCCTCAAGAAAGCCTATGAATCCGCCCACCCCCGCGCTTGAGCAACCCCGCTCGTCTGGCCCTTGGTTGAAGCTCCTTTGCACCTTGGTTTTCACCCTCGTTTGCTTCACCGCCTGCCAGACGCACAAGATTGATTGGGCTTCCCGCGTCGGCAACTACACCTTTGATGACGCCGTCACCGAGATGGGTCCGCCCGATAAAACCGCCACCCTCTCCGATGGCACCCAAGTCTGCGAATGGCTCACCTATCGCGGCTCCGATGGTGGCACCATCATCGCCCCCAGCTTCTACGGCACCTATGTCAGCACCACCTCGGGCTCACCGGACGCCTTCATCCGCCTCACCTTCGATCCCGAGAAAAAACTGACCGCAGCCAAGCGCATCTATAAATAAATGAACGAATTTTTCATTTCGCGACTTCACAAATGCGCACCCGTCTGCTTTTAATCTCTCCACATGAGCGACAGTACGAGTATCTGGGATAGGTTGACTCAGTGTGTACTAGTTCTCATCGTCATCGCGATTCTTCTCGGTGTCGGTGTCTGGTACCTTCCCCTGATCCAACAGAACGAGCGCATGCGGAAAGAGATCCTGCGCCTCGATAACGAGATCCGCCTGGAAGAAGAAAACGCCCGTCAGCTCAAGGCTTCCATCGATACTCTGCGCGATCCGCACACGGCCCCCAAAGCCGTCGAACGCCTCGCCCGCGAACGCTTGGGCTACGCCAAGCCCGGCGAAACCATCATCTACTTCGAGCCCCCCGGCACCAACCACAGCCAACTGCAAACGCCCACCGGCGCAGCGCAGTAAACTGTTTTCCAATCGTC
>CAZRGY010000302.1:0-5678 GCA_964599715.1 uncultured Verrucomicrobiota bacterium
CGCATCGAATTCAGACGCCACCGTCAGCACGTTATGCGCGAACCGGATGGCTTGGTTCAGCGTCATCGTCGAAGGTTTCACCTCACCAAAACGCTCTTGAAAACTTAACACGCTTCGCACCGTGCCAGATCCTGAACCCGATGCCGCAAAAGCGACCGCCTCGAACTGTGCGCCCAGCGGGTCGTAAAAATAGATACGCGGCACCATCTTGCCCCCCTGCGCTTCCACTGTCGCAAACACAGGTGCGACCACTCCTACCCCTTGCAACGTCAGCGGCAGATTCTCTCGCAGCAACCGCGCGAGCGCCCTTACTTTCGCTTCTAGGCTCAAAGGTTGAAGTTGGCTACGCCGGTAATAGGCGAAAGACACCTGCATCACTCGCGCCATCTCAAAGGCCATCGCCGGCACACCCGCGATCGCCAAGAGCGAATGCCGGTCGATCTCGATGATCTTATTCACATCATCCGCCACAATGACATTGCCCGCCGTCGCGCGCCGGTCGCCCGCGACCAACACCCCGTCACGATATCGGAAGGCGAAGACGGTCGTGGCATGTGTCTGCTCTGGCGCACGGGTGGATGACTCTGCGGCAAGTGGCCGCAGATTATTCTGCGCGAGCAATCCGAGGAAATCCCCTGCAATCCCGGTGTTCATCTTATTGGCCGGTGCGTTGGCGATAGCGTCGCGCCTGGTCGGGATCGACCTTGCGCATCCGCTTCAGGAGTTCCTCCGTGTTCGGCTTCTCCACCTGGGGTTCCCGTGGTCCCTCGCCACCACCGCCGCCGGGTGAAGGCGGGGCCGGACGTTGTTTCTGGGTTTGATCAGGCATATATGACTAGGTTTCCGCAATGGCTTGCAGGTCATCAGGCGTCACCGCCCGCTCTATGCATTGAGCATAGCGCAAAATGTCCTCCGGTGCGAATAAATCCATCAAAGAAATACGCAACCGTCCCCGGCTGCCCCGCAAGGTCACATGATCCCATTGGGCGGAAATCACCGCCTCGGCGAACTTCGCCACACACCGCCCGCGTATCCACGCCCGAGTGTCACGAGGCGGCTGGTTCACGGCCTCCATCACCGCTGGTTCCGCCGGCACACCGCGCATCACCCCGGCATGCTCCAAACCGGCATGCAGTCCCTCAGCCTCATCCACCAGATGATAAGCGAGGTCCAGGCTACGCAGCCACGGGTCATCGTCTGCCACATTTTCAGCCGCTTGAAATTCGCGTACCAGCATCAGCTTCGCCACCCAGTCTAGCCGGTCCCGGCACTTTCGATAATCCTGCTCCAAGTCATTCAAAACTGTCTCCCAATCCGCGACCAATTCCGTTCGCTCTACGGAGCTCAGATCACACACCTCTTTCACGCACGCCAGATAATGCCTTTGAATATCCAAAGCCGTACTCGGCTTGCGGTTCTGCAACATCACCTCCCAGCGATAACTCGCATCTTGCGAAATAGCCGGCAACGGCTCCTTCAAACGCGGATGCACTCGTTTCGGATCCAGCACCAAGGCTTCCAACACCAGCGCCGTCGTGCCGACCTTTAAGCGCGTGGCAAACGGCGACATGTTCGCATCGCCGATGATGACATGGAACCGTCGATACAGTCGCGCATTCGCGTGCGGCTCATCACGTGTATTGATGATCGGACGCCGCTGCATCGTGTCCACACTCTGCAATTCACTGAAGAAATCACTACGCTGGGCGATCTGAAATCCGGGAGCTTCAAAAGAATCCTCTGCCTCAATGCCAAACTTCCCTGCCCCGGCAAATATCTGGCGAGTGACGAGAAATGCTTCCATGCCTTCCGCCAACGTCCCCCACGGCAATGAACGCGGCAGCAGATAATTCTCGTGGCAACCATAACTGTGGCCCCAGAAGTCCGTGTTGTTCTTGTAGACACGCACCTTGTCGCCACGTCGTTCTGAAAGCGTTTGCGCACAAGCCTCCACGAGCCGTTCCCCGGCCCGGTCTTGCAGTACGATATCGGCAAAGGAACGGCACTCCGGCGTGCAATACTCTGGGTGCGCATGGTCGTTGTAGAAGCGGGCGCCGTTGGGCAACACCAAGTCGCTCTTGATCTCCTCGAAACTTAGCTCCCGTTCTTCATCCTGCCGGGTGTAGTTCGCCTCATCGTAATCTTGCCGCAGTTCCATGACCCGGAATCCGCGCATGTCCAGATGAGGGTCCTCAGCCGAATAATCCCACCTCTGTCGCACCCCAGCGATGGCCGCGCTACGCACGAGATCGATGGATTCCTGCACGACGTCCAGTTCGTCCGCGCCATCCCGCGCGATGCCATACTCAGTCTCTATCCCGAACAGTATTGGCAGCGTATCCATGAGGCCCCTATACCTGCGTCAGACGATTTGGGAGGCGTATCCCGGCGTCTTGCGAAGCCGGATGGGTGATATGCGTGCGACATTTTCCGGGTCCAAGTCCGTGAGCTTGAGCCAGTCTTCCGTGAGATCATTCGATGGGAACAGACTGCTCTCCACATACTCCTGCCTCAAGGCCGCCAAAAGATCTTCATAGGTGATAGGCGACTCCGCTCCATTCGCGATCGACCTTTGGATGGCCACGGACTTGGCCCGCTCCACTACCGCAGCAATGATCGCCCCGCTGGCAAAATCTCCGCGGTAGAACAGTTCCTTTCGCCCGCTGCGATAGTTCACTTCCAAGAAAGCATTCTCATCCGTCTTGGCAAAGTGTGCCTCCGTCATGCGCCGGGCGAGTTCGTTACCCGGTTGCGCCAGCGGAAGCGTATCTTGCAGATAGATTTCATAGATGGCCTGAGCGCCTGCTTTGTCCGGTCGTGCCACCTTGATTTTGCGATCCACGCGGCCCGGGCGTAGAATAGCCGGGTCGATCAAGTCCGCGCGATTCGAAGCCAGTATCACCACCACATTGGCCAGCGCTTCCAGACCATCCATCTCCGCGCAGAACATCGGCACTATCGTGCTGGACATGGAATTATACCTTCCTCCATGCCGCACGCCCAACAACGATTCCGCCTCATCCATGAAGAGGAAAGCCAGATACCCCTCCGCCGCGCGTTCACGGCATTGATTGAAAAGATCGCGCACCTGTCGCTCCGATTCACCCACCCACATGTTGAGCAGTTCCGGCCCTTTGATGTGCAGGAAGAATTCCGGATGATCCACACCGGTCTGCTGCTTCAATTGCTGGCGCAGATTGTAAGCGGTCGCCTTGCCCAACAGCGTCTTGCCGCATCCGGGCGGACCATGCAGCAGAAAACCTTTCGGTATCCGATGATCAAAGCGTTTGTAGAGATCACGATGCAGGAAGGGCAACTCGATGGCATCACGGATGGATTTCACCGCCTCGGCTTGTCCACCGATGGATGACCAAGGCACTTCACCCACGACATCCAAAGTGCGGTCGATGCGCTTGCCGTGACCGATGACTTCCAGCGCCACCCGCTGGTTCGCATCCAAACGCACTTCCATGCCGGGCTTGAGTTTCTCTTTCGCCAGCAGGGCCGAGCGCTGCACCACCAGTGGCATCACGCCGGATTCCTGCCCGATGCGCAGACGACCATCCGAAAGTGTCTCATCCACCCGGACAATGGGACCATGTTGATCGAAGCCGAGACTGCGCGTGACCGCGAATGCTTCGTTGCACAAAACGCGCTGGCCCGGCTGCAAACTCGTCAGCGGCAAATCGGGATCCACCTTGCATACATAGTCGGTGCCGCCAAGACAGACATGCGCTTGATTGTCTTGCAATGGGGCCAGATAGGTCCCCATCCGCAAAGCAGGCGAACGCAACTTCTCCACCGCCTGATCCAGCTTCTCGATGACCTCGCGTGCCTGATCATTCATCTCCTCCATCGTGGTGATGCGCTCACGGAGATAGACCAAGTCCAGCAACACGCTGCTGCGGGCAGGCATCTTGGTGGCGATAAGGTCCAGCAGTTGCAACGTGGAAAGGGAATCCAAATCTTCGCGGCTCAGGAGATCGGACAGAGGAGGAGACGGCGGTTCACCGGGAACAGAGGGTTCCGGCTTGGGTGACGGCGTCGGCGCACCCGGCTGCTTCTTTTGCCCAGCCATGAAACAACAGTAATCTGTTTTGGCTGGAAAGCAACTGGCAGACGTTGCCTCGGAGTCGGCTATTCCAGACTCTTTGCCAAAGCTGCTACTGCAGTTTTCACCGATTCGATCAACTCAGGGGGCTCAATCGCTTGGGCATGACCACCCCACCCTAAAATCCATCGTTGCACCTCGATGAGACTGGAGAGCTTCATCGTTAACTCCGCCCCACCACCAGGTAGTTCCTTAAGTTGCTGCGAAGGATGCCAGCGCTTCTCCCGGATGTAATCGGCCGAAAACTCATCAAAGCGGATAACCACTTTTTGCTCTGATTGGCCGGAGTGAACACCAAAGCTGTCCCGCAACCGTTTCTCCAAGGAAAACTTCTCTGGTCGCGTGAATTTCTTACCCGTGTGTTCCGCACTGACAATACGAGCCGGAGCAAACGTGCGCAGATCACGACGCAGATGATCGTAAGCAAAGAGGAACCATTCACCATTGATGTTTGCCAAGTGATAAGGGTCCACCACCCGCTCTTCCGAAACTTTCTTACCCGGCTTACGATACTGTATCTTGAGCTGCTTGCAGGCACCGGCGGCTTTGCCCAACAGATCGAATATCTCCAGATTCAATATCGGCTCGGCCGTCGTCCGAAAAGAGATGGTCTGCTCCCAATCCGCGAGGTTCAGCGACACGGTATCCGGCAAGGACGATGCCATCTTCTTGAAGGCTGAGACCAATGGCCGCTCAAAGTTGGTGCCGCGATATTGCTGAAGCGCTTTTTCCGCCACCAGCAGGGCAAACAGTTCGCCTTCCGTGATCTGCAGCGTGGGAAAGGCACTGACCTCTTCCGTGTAATAGTATCCTTTCTTGAGCTGGTCATAAGCCAACGGCAGCTCCATCCGATCCCGCATGAACTCAAGGTCACGTTGGATGGATTTACCGCTCACTTCCAACACCCGGGCCAAGGCTGGCCCATTGGGATACTTGCCCGCCTGGATCTCCTGATGGATGCGCATCATCCGGTCTAGTGGTGGACGCGTGGATGGAGCGGACCGGTCGGCTCCGCTCGGTTTGATGGGACGTTTCTTGGCCATGCTCAATTTCCCTGCTTCACGTACGTCTCCGGGTCCTGTTGATAGAATTTCTTCAGTTCCTCGTAGAGTGCGGGGTGATTCTTCCTCAACTGCCGGGGCTTTTCAAAGAAACATTCCGTGGCCACCGCAAAAAACTCCGCCGGATGACTGCCGCCATAATCATCGATCACAGTCTTACGCCCCTGATCAATGGCGTTCTGCAATTCGCCATACTCCTCTCCCATGATCTTCGCCCAAGCAAGATAACGTCCGCGCTTCTCCCGCCAGCTATCCGCTGGCAGCGTGGGAGCCCCATCCGCCATACCGTCTTCTTGGTCCAATTGATGGGCAAACTCGTGATAGACCAGGTTCTGTCCATCCATCGCATTGGCCGCTCCGGCCAGCGTGGCATCCCAAGCCAGCACAACTACTCCGGCGTCCCACGATTCGCCGAGCCGCCCCTGCGCTTCATGCTGCACCTCCTGATCCCCATGCCGCCCGCCTCCTCGGGCGAAATAAGCGGACGGATACACCAGCACCGTCTT
>CAZRGY010000303.1:0-5662 GCA_964599715.1 uncultured Verrucomicrobiota bacterium
ACTGCCACTCCTTTCATGATATATGCTGGATTCCGTTCACCGTCAAAATCAGGTGCCATTACCAACTTGGGCAAACCCTTGGCTTCTAAACGTTCCGTCACTCCGGCTGCACGATAAGTGATGGGCCCCATCAATGGCCCCTTGGGTTCCGTCTGAAAGGTGAACCTGCTGGACACAGGATATGCCTTCTCCATTCGCGACTCTTGAACACTCAACGGAAGCGCGAGCACCAGTCCAAGGAGGCCAAACAACGACGCCCACCTGAGCGTCACGCGGGTGTTCAACTTACTGTCCCGGCACCATGCACGAACCTCCGCCATCCTCACACACCAGAAGACAATGCCCGCTAGCACAAAATACATTAACGTTTTCGTCCATGCAGAAAAATCCTCCAGCCAAACCCTTTCGCCAGTAATGAGTTCAACCGTCAAACCGAAATTGACTAACCCCGTTAGGCCGGACAACAGCATTATCCAAAATCGGGAGATCTCAAAGCCTTTCAAGAGGCCGTAACCAAGCATGATCCCAAATATGAAACCGCCGTAGAGATTATAAAGACCCTGCAAGGCAGGCACCACCATCTCGGCTAACACACTCCCGCTATAGGCGATCACGATGCCCGCGGCCAGCAGAACACTAAATGGAGGTTGCTCTTTCATGGCACTATTTCCTTGGCTTCATGAAACCACGTTTAGCACCCAAAACGCCATCACGAAATCATGCCCGTCAGCAACTCCTCCCCCATCTGCGCTCATCTGCGTCCATCTGTGGTTAAACCCTGTTTTCCCAATTCTGTGTATTCCGTGGTTTACCCCTCCCCTAGTGCGGCAGCACTTCACTCAACGAACTCTTGAACCGCCGATGCATCACCGCGAAGAGAATCGCCGTCGGCAGGATAGTGATCGTCGAGGCCGCCATCAGTACCGCGAAGGGAAACCGCAAGCTGCTGCCAAAAAGACTCGCGAGCGCGAGGGGCAGGGTCTGTTTGTCTTGCGTGCTCAAGACAAGCAACGGAATCAGGTGCTCGTGCCACGACAGGATGAATTGGATGAGCCCAAAGCTCAGCAATGCCGACCAGCACAGCGGCAGCAGTGTCCGATACACCCGGAACTCGGAGAGCCCCGCCAAACGTGACGCCTCCACCAGTTCGCGCGGTATCTGCCGGAACACTTGCGTGAAATACAGGATGCCCAACCCGCTTACTACCCCCGGCAACACCACGCCCCACATGGAGTCGATCAGCTTCAGGTCGTTCAGCCAGCTAAAGAGCGGGATGGCCAGCGCCTGTTGCGGCAGCACGATGACCACCAGTGAGGCCACGAACAAAAGCCCTTGGAAACGGAAGCGATGCTGCGCGAACACATACCCCGCCAGCGAAGTAAGAAAAACGGTGCCGATAGCTTGCAGAAAGGCCACCAGCACGGAATTGGCAAACACCCGCCAGAACGGGATCAACTCTCCTTGGAAGAGCAACTTGTAATATTCCAGGTTCCACACACCCGGCAGCAGTTGCAGTGGCTTGAATATCTCTTTGTTGTCCTTGAACGCCGAGCAGAACATCCACACGAACGGATAGATGAACACCACCCCCGCCACGATCAGCAGGATGGTCGCCGTCCATGAAGTCTTCTCCGATGGAAGTAGCACCTTCTTCATACGCCACCTCCCCGTAGCGCAGGTTGGTAACCTGCTGTGTCGCCGACTGGCAGTCGGCAGAGTGTGGAAAGCACGAAACCCTTGCGGATTGCCAATCCGCGACACAGCAGACTGTCAGTCTGCGCTACAATGAAGGCACACTTGATCATCCCGCCCTCCCCTTCAACCACCGCGGCCCCATGATCGCCAGCCACAGCAGCGCGAGCAAAGCCGGCGCGACCATCAGGCTCATCGCTGCAGCCGTGCCGAAGTTCCCATACGTGAACGCCTGTTGATAACTGTAAGACACCATCAGCAAGCCCGCATCGGCAGTACCGCCACTCCCGCCAAGCAGCATGTAAGCGCCTGAGAACATCGCAAACGCATCCACCACCAGATACACCGCACAAAACAGCACCACGGGCTGTAACAGCGGCAGTGTCACCCGTTGAAAGACTTTCCAGCGGTCATTCGTCTCCAGATACGCCGCCTCATAGAGCGACTTCGGGATGGCCTCCATCCCGGCGAGGAAGAAGAACGTCACAAAGCCCGTCCAGCGCCACACCGCCTGCAAGACCAGCGCCGGCATGATAAAATTTGGATCCTTCAACCAATTGATCGGCCGCGCATTGAAGTGCAGATGGAACAGGTCATTGATCACCCCATCCCGGCTGAACGGCATGACGAACATCTGGTTCAACACGCCTTCCTTGCCATGAAAGACCAGCAGAAATAACAGTGCCAGCACGGCGGGCGGCGTCAGGCCCGGGAGCAGCAACATGAACGTCAACCCCGGCCGCACCCGCTTCCACGCCGATTGCAACCAATACGCCAGCAAAGCCGACAATGGCAAGATGACGACGATGCATGCCCCGGTGTAGATGATGTTGTTGCGGATGGCCTTCTCGAACTTGGGATCTTCCCGCAGCTCCTGATAGTGTTGCAGCCCCACATACTCGGACTCCTCCACCAGCGTGTTGCTGTGCAGGCTCAACCGCAGGCCACCCACCAGCGGCATCACCCAGAAGAAGACGAAGAAGGCAAAGAACGGCAGCAGGAGCAGATACGGCGCCCCTGTCCCACGCAGCCAATATGTTTTCCAATCACCCATTCGGAGCGCACCCGGTCGGGGTCGGCGCCCCGCCCATTAGGTCACTTCTTTTTATCCGGCGGCGGACCATCCTTGCCCGCGCCCGGAGGACCACCCGCCCGGCTCAAGCCTTCGCGCATTTGCTTCACCGCTTCCTTCGCATCGATCTGACCATACATGAACGAGGAGAAGATGCCTTCCTGAAACATGAACACCGCCATCGGCCGCTTCGGATTCACGGCCACCGGCGGCACGGAAGGCGCGAGGTCCACGAGCAATTGGCCGAACGGCTCGTTGTCGAAGAACGACACCGGCTCCAGCAGGCGCTCATCCTTCCACGCGGGCATATATGCCGGGAAACTATTACCCTTGGTGAAGCGCTGGACGTTCGCTTCCTTGTCCTTCATCACGAACTCCATGAAACCCCATGCCTCATCCGTCTTCTTGCTGCCCTTGTAGATCATCAGCCCTTGCCCGGCGAAGGTCGAGGTGCGCGGTCCCAGCTTGCCGTCTTTGCCCTTCCACGCTGGCAACGGCATCACCCCCCACTTGCCCGCGAGTTCCGAGCTGAACTGCTGGATCATATCCAGACCATACCAATCTGCTCCGATGACACAGAAGACTTCGCCGTTGGAGATGTCGCCGCTGAAGAACACCGGATCAAAGATGGAAGCGCGATCTGGCAACATGCCGATCCGTTTCTCCTGTATCTCTTGGAGAAACCGTAACGTGTCTTCGGCCAATTCCTGGTCCGGCAACACCTTGCCGTCTTTCCCGAACCAGTCACTGCCCCGTTGACGCAGCAGGATCTCGAAGTAAGACGGGTCCAACGCGAGCATCGCTTGCCCCTTCTTGCCCAACTCTTCACCCACCCGCATGAAGTCATCCCACGTGGCGATGTCCTCCGGCGCGATATAATGCTTCTGCATCATGTCCGTCCGGTAATACATCACCATGGCGCTCAGCGATTGCGGCAGACCGTAGTTCTTGCCCTGCCAGGCGAAGAGCGAGAGGCGGTTCGCCACGATATCCTTGTCGAGACCGGCTTTCTTCACCCGGTCGGTCAGGTCCACAAACGGCACTTCTCCGGCCAGATACATGCCGAAAAGCACTTCATCGAGCTGCACGATATCCGGCGGGTTCACTCCCGTCTTGATGGCTACCGCCAGCTTGTCCGGCATCTCGCGGAAGCCATAGGCACGGATGTTTGCCTCGAAGTCCTTGTGTCCCTTGGCCTGATAGAGGCGCACCATGTCCTCGTAATAGACCTTGTCCTGAAAGGAGCTGATCCAGATCTCCAAAGGAGCCGATACCCCGCGCAATGGCAGCAATGCCAGACCCGCGATGGCCAATAGTAATACCCGTGCCAATCCAAATGCTTTCATGAAATCGAAATGATTTTGCGCCAAGCCTGCCCCGCAAGCAACCGGCGATTCTTACTTAATCAGACTGCTGCGCCCGCCGTTTGTTCAACTATAAGCTCACCCGAAACGCCTTCAAAGAGCATGACCCTCTCCGGCAGTATTCGGACAGGAAGCGTTTGCCCGGTGGCAAATGTTCTGCCTACCGGAGCCCGGGCGACAAAAGGGATGCCCTGCCGGTTCAGGTGCAGCAGGTTCTCATGCCCCAGCGGCTCGCACAGTTCCAAGGCCACTTCCCAGGTTGATTCTAAGGGACCAGCGTCGCCGCCCAACAGCACGTGCTCCGGCCGGAAACCGATGGAGACGTCCTTACCCAGATACGGTGCCATCTTGGCCGCCAGTTCGGCACCGATATCCAACCGTAAACGCTCCTCTAATCCCTTCACTGACACCAGCAGTTCCCGCCCGCCCGCGTGGACGATGCCCCGGATGAGATTCATTCCCGGGCTGCCAAGGAAACCAGCCACGAATGCGTTCTTTGGATTTTGATAGATCTCCAAGGGCGTGCCGGTCTGCACCACTTTGCCGGCATTCATCACGCACAAGCGCTGGCCAAGGGTCATCGCCTCGGTTTGATCATGCGTCACCAAAATCATCGTAGCTCCGAGCCGCCGATGGAGCCGCGCCAGTTCCGCCCGCGTCTCAGCCCGGAGCTGGGCATCAAGATTGGAAAGCGGCTCATCCAGCAGGAATACCTTGGGTTCACGGACGATGGCCCGCCCCAAAGCCACGCGCTGCCGCTGTCCGCCCGAGAGAGCCCCCGGCTTGCGCTCCAGCAAATCCTCCAGCTTGAGCAATTCGGCGGCGGCATTCACCCGCTGCTTGGTCTCGCGCCGGGTGATCTTCCGGAACTGCAACCCGAATGCCATGTTTTCATAAACGGTCAGGTGCGGGAATAACGCGTAGTTCTGGAAAACCATCGCCACGTCCCGATCCGCCGGCGGCAGGTTATTCACTACCCGGTCCCCGATGGAAACGGAACCATCATCCAGCGTTTCCAATCCAGCGACCAGTCGCAGCAAGGTGGACTTGCCGCAACCGGAGGGCCCCACTAACACCAGAAACTCGCCTTCCGGCACCTCCAACGAGACCTCATCCGCCGCGCGCACATCGCGCCCACGTGGGTCGCGGAATTTCTTGCTGACGCAATGGAGGCTGAGCGTGGCCATGGTTATTTCTTTGCTCCCGGTTCCGGCTTCGGCAACGGTTTGGGCTTGGCCAGGTCTTCGGCGATGTAGCGGGTGACATTCTTCAAGTCATCATCACTCAATCCCTGCACGGCCAGCCGCATGGCGTTGCCCTCGGTATCCTGCGGGTGTTTCCCCCGGAGGCCGGACTTGAACTTGCGGAGCTGGTCCAGTTGAAACCAATCTTCCAAGGTGTTCAAGGGCGGGGATTTGCTTTCCAACTTTCCTTCCCCCTTGAATCCGTGGCAGTTGGCGCACTGCAGGTAGATGAGCTTGCCCCGGTTCTTGTCCCCGCGAACGGTCAGGAGATGGGCCTGTGGCGGCAGACT
>CAZRGY010000304.1:0-5659 GCA_964599715.1 uncultured Verrucomicrobiota bacterium
CAGAAGAGGGTGGCGAGCGCGAGGGCGGTGATGGCCACCAGCATGTCCCCCATGCCGGGAACGCTTCCGTTCAGGGAGGCTTTGATATCACCGCCCACGAAACGGTCGGCCAAGGTGCGGAAGCGGATGATGTTGTTCGCCAGATAGACGGTGATGGAGTTCATGCCGATCCAGACGAAGGGTTGGCACCAGCGCTGATACTTCAATACATCCACGATGAGGTAGAAGATGCCCAACAGCACTGCGCTGTAGCCGCCCGCGACGAGCACGAAGGAACTGGTCCAGATCTTCTTCACGACCGGGAATTGCAGGTGCCACATCCAGCCGATGATGGCGGCGGCGATACCAGCGGAGATGAGGTAGATGACCTTGCGATGATCGCAACGGTTAGGATCTCGGAGGAAGAGTCCGGCGAATGCGCCGAGCAAGCAGGTGGCGATGGCGGGGATGGTGCTCAGCATGCCTTCCGGGTCCCAGTAGGTGTCGTATTTCTTGCCCGGGAGATATTGGAAATCGAGATGATTGGAAACGTTGTAGCCGGGTTCGAATTTGCCGCTTGTGGTGGCGGTCGTGTTCGCAAACGCGGTTTGGGCGAAGGCGAGGTTGTTTGTGGCTCCGGCAGCTTTGGCCATGGGGGCGAGGGTTTCCTTGTCGAGCTGGATGTCGCGGATGGGTGCGAAGGTCATGATGCCCCAGTAACCGATGAGCAATCCGGCACAGATGCCAGCGAGTGCCTTGGGCTTGAAATAACAGAAGAGCAAGCCGCCGAAGAGATAGGCCAGACCGATGCGTTGCAGGACGCCCAGCAGCCGGATATCCGGCCACTTATTACTGAAGCCACCGGAGTAAAAGATGCCGATCACGACGAGCAATAGCCCGCGGCGGATGACGCGCTTCACGGCGACGTCGCGACCTTCTTGTTCAATCGTGCGGGTGAGGGAATAGACCATCGCCGCGCCGACCATGAAAACGAACAAAGGGAAGATGAGGTCGTAGAAAGCGAAGCCCGCCCATTCCTTGTGCTCCAGTTGCGTGGCGAGGAAATGGATGAAGCCACCAGATGCTTGCGCCCCGTCTTTGCCCACGCTCATACGATTGAGCGCGTGGACGAGGGCATCCGCACCGAGAATCCAGAACATGTCGAAGCCACGCAGGGCATCGAGGGACATGAGACGAGGGGAGGCGGTTTTGGGGCTGACGTCATCCGGTCGCGCGGGTGTGCTCATGTGATCGGGGGTTAGCGCAGGTCGATGGCGACGAGCTTGCGGGTGTCGCGGGCGTAGAAGATGCCTTTGGCCAAGGCGGGGTAATTGCGGACTTTGGTGCCGAGGATCTGGTCGCGATGGTTGAGTTTGAACTCTTCTGGGTGGGCAGCAACAGAGAGGAGTTCGCCGCGTTCGGTGAGGACGAGGAGTTCATCACCAGCAAGGATCACATGGGCGGGTAATAGGCTGGGTTCGCTCCAGCGGACTTTGCCGGTGGCGAGTTCCACACAGCGGAGTTCCGTGCCGCCGGGGAAATCATGGCGGCCATGGAGGCCGTAGAGGAAGCCCTTGGTGTGGACGCTGGTGGAGTATTGGTTGGACATCGATTCATCATTCGACCAGATGACTTTGGGCTTATTGCCGCTGACCTCCAAAAGAGAGGCGCCGGTGTCGTAGGCGGCGGAGATGAAGATACGATTGCCGATGACGAGCGGAGTGGCCCCATTCACCGAGGCGTGCTGGCGGGAGCGCCAAGGGTATTCTAAGAGCGTTTTGCCGTCAGTCGGGTTGAGTGCGGCGAGACCGTCGCGATGGAAGACGAGGGCCATGCGCTGGCCGTTGATGGTGGCGGCAGCGGGTGAGGAGTAGCTGGCTTCGCTGTCGTTCGTTTTCCATTTCACTTCACCATCGGCGAGATCAAAGGCGACGATGCCCGCGCCATCTTTTCCACCGAGATTCATGATGACGAGGGAGCCTTCCACCAGGGGCGAGCAGGCCAGGCCGAAGAAGCCTTTGCTGGCGTTGAACGTTTTGCGGGTGTCCACCTGCCAGAGTTTGGTGCCGTCTTTGAAGTTCACGGCGGTGAGCATGCCATCGGCACCGAAGGTGATGACTTTATCTCCGCTGATGGTGGGAACGGCGCGCGGGCCGTTATCGAAACCGAAGTCATCCGTGTAAGCGGTGGGATATTTGAAGCGCCAGACGGGTTTGCCATCGAGGGCATTAAAGCAATCGATGATCTCTTCGTCCCCCATCCGATGGAAGAGGATGAGTTTGCCATCGGCAATGGCCGGGCCTGCGAAGCCGGAGCCGATATTCTTTTGCCAGAGGATTCTGGGACCTTCCTTGGGCCAAGTCTTGGACAGGGCTGGGCCATGATAGATGCCGTCGCGATTCGGGCCGAGGATCTGAGGCCAGTCTTGGGCGGGGAGTTCTCCCGCGAACACGACCAGCAGGAGAGCGAACACGAAGGCTTTCATGGGGGCCAAGATTCACTGAGCCAGCAAGGTGGTCAACTCTAACGCACAACGAACAAGGCCACGAAGGCGATGATGATAAGAATGGCGGTGAGCCACCAGTACCACGCGAGGCCGTTGGGGCGGGCAGGGGTGCCGAACTCGCGTTTCTTGTATTCTTCGTAGTCGAAGTCTTCGTCGGGGATAGGGAGGTCAAGGCCGCTGGCGTAAGCGGTATCGGACCAACCGGTGGATTCGTCCGCGCCACAGCCGGGGCAGGCTTTGGCGTTGGGCGGCACATCCTCGCCGCAGTTGGGACAAGTCTCAGGAGGCATGGGGGAATGATGAATTAAGAAGGTGGAATGATGAAAGGGGAAAAGAGGTGCGGTGATGGATTTTGTCAGAGAGGGGATTTTTTTTGAGGGGATGACGGGTTTTTGATGTGTTGTTTACGCGTAATATGTTCAGTGATAATAAGTTGTGATTGGTGAAAGTATTTTCGTTCAGATGGGGCCATGGACAGCGGTTGTCCGGGGTCCCCTGATAGAGTGAAGGCAGAATATGAAGGAGGAAGAGAAGTGAAACGGAGGGAACTGGAAGCGGCCTTAGGGGTGAGGGAGGCGAATCGGTTGCGCGCGTGTTCTTGCGGGCGGGTAGGGGGATGGATTATGCTGTTCCGCATGACCAAACTCCGTCGCAATTGCAGTCTGTTTCTCGCCGCTATGACGATCGCACTTGTGTCCCTCGATGAGGCTGAAGCCCAGCCAGCCGGTTTCAATTATGATGAGGCCAAGGTGCCGGCGTATACGTTACCGGATCCTTTGCTGAAGGAGGATGGGACTTTGGTCACGAAGCGCAAGGAGTGGGAGAAGGAACAGCGCTTGTACATCTTGCGCCAGTTCGAGGAGCATGTGTACGGACGGATGCCAGCAGCGCCACAGCATGTGACGTATGAATTTCGTGGCGTGGACAAGATGGCGTTCAACGGTCTGGCGACGCGCAAGGAAGTGGTGATCCATCTGACCAAGCAGAAGGATGGCCCGACAATCGAGCTCTTGCTCTACGTGCCGAATCAGCGTCGTGGTGGGGCGCCGGTGTTCGTGAGCCTGAATTTTTATGGGAACCATACGATCTCGGATGATCCGGGAATCACGCTTTCGACGAAATGGATGCGGAGCAATAAAGAGTTCGCTATTGTGAACAACCGGGCGACGGAAGCTTCGCGCGGGAAGCGATCCAGCCGTTGGCCAGTGGAGATGATCTTGGAGCGTGGTTATGCCGTGGCGACGGCTTATTACGGTGATATCGAACCAGACCATGCGGAGGGCTGGAAGGATGGCGTCCGCGGGGCCTTCAATCCGGAAGGCAAGGAATTCAAGGGCGATGACTGGGGGGCGATCGGGGCCTGGGCCTGGGGCATGAGCCGCATGGTGGATTATCTGGAGAAGGACAGGGATATCGATGACGACCAGATACTGGCACTGGGCCATTCGCGTCTGGGCAAGACGGCTTTGTGGGCCGGCGCGACGGACGAGCGGTTTGCCATCACGTATTCGAATAACTCTGGCTGCGGCGGGGCGGCATTGAGCCGGCGGGCATTTGGCGAGACGGTGGCGCGGATCAACACGTCATTCCCGCATTGGTTCAACGACAATTTCACGAAGTATAATGGCAAGGAGAACGAGTGCCCGGTGGATCAGCATGAACTGATCGCGTTGATGGCACCGCGGCCGGTATATATCGCAAGCGCGGAGCAGGATCAATGGGCAGATCCGAAGGGTGAGTTCCTCTCCGGTGTGCATGCAGGGCCGGTGTATGAACTGTTCAAGAAAACGGGACTCGGAACCGCCGAGATGCCGCCAGTGAACACGCCGGTGGGAGATCACATCGGGTATCATATCCGCACGGGCAAGCATGACGTGCTGGAGTATGACTGGGAGCAGTACATGAATTTTGCAGACCGGCATTTCGGACGTAAGGTGAAGCTGCAGGAATGATATCGAGATACCATCTAGCAACGGTTCGACTGTTTGGGGTAGCTGAAGATTGTGGAACCGGAGGGCTTTGCCGAGAAACATACCGGGGAGAAATTGGTCATCGAGAATGAGGAGATGTATGGCCTGCATGGGCATTTCAGCAGCACGAATGCGATGTTGCTGTTCGGGGGCGGGTTCAAGGGGGGGCATGTGTATGGCAAGACGGCGGCGGAGCACCCGATGGTGCCGATCGAGAACGCGGTGCGGCTGGAGGATGTGCACGCGACGATCTATCAGGCATTGGGCATCGCCCCGGACACGAACTTCGTGACGGAAGGGCGGCCCTTCTATGTGACCCGGGACGGCAAGGGGAAACCGGTGACGGCGCTCTACACGTGATTTTAGTTCATCGGCCTGCTTTGGGCTTTGAACTTTTGGCGGCCTGCCTCTAGCCTTCGGTCCGCGTGTCCCGCATGTTGAAATCTTCCGGCGCCATGAGCGCCGCCACGTTCATCAGCCGCATCCTCGGCATGGTGCGGGAGATGGTCTATGCGCGGTTCATGGGAGACAGCTGGGTGGCCGGTGCCTTCATGCTGGCCTTCACCATCCCTAACCTATTCCGTCGGTTGCTGGGCGAGGGGGCGTTGACGGCGGCTTTCATTCCCATCTTCAAGGACAAGGAAAAGAACGCCGGTGAAAAGGAGATGTGGCGGGCGGCGAATGCGGTCATCTCCGGACTGGTGCTCGCGTCAGCGGTGATCGTGCTGCTGGTGCTGGCGGGACTGACGCTCACGCTGAAGTTCGGCTACTTCGAGAAAGACACGCTGCTCATGCTGGAGCTGCTCCGTGTGATGTTCCCTTACATGATGCTGGTGTGTCTGGCGGCGGTCTTCATGGCCATGCTCAATGCGCGCGGGTATTTCTTCATCCCGGCATTGGGGGCGACATTGCTGAACGTGGTGATGATCGGGGCGGTGTTCTGGTTGGCGCCGCAGTTTGGGGAGAAGCTGGAAGTGCAGATCTTCGCGCTGGCCATCGGCGTACTGATAGCGGGATTGGCACAAGCCGGATTCCAGCTCCCGGCGCTGTGGAAGGAAGGATATAAATTTCAATGGGTTTCGCCTTTCCAGAACGAAACGGTGCGGGCTGTCGTCACGCGGATGATTCCCGGCACGTTGGGCGTGGCCGCCTTCCAGATCAATGTGCTCGTCACGCAAGGGATCGCCTTTGCCTTGGATCCGAC
>CAZRGY010000305.1:0-5638 GCA_964599715.1 uncultured Verrucomicrobiota bacterium
AACTATCTCGACCCGCTCATCTTCATCCATCCTCGGCTTGAACCAGTAGTTGGGATTGTACCAGTCCTTCCCTAAAATACCTTTCCGGTCCAACGGATTCCACCGCCTTGTCTGCGTCAATGTCAGTGCTGGTTCAAGGATGGAGATGTTTGTTACCGCACCGCTGCTATTGGTCTCGGCCCGCAGCTTCACTTGGAAATCCACATTATTCAGCCCTAGCACCAGCAAAGCCGGGAAGGACTGACGCTCCATGATACTCTCCGGCCCGTTGTTCTTCTTCGCCCCGCCAATCGCCTGCATTCTCGGCCCTACTTGGAAACCAAACGTACCATCACTGCTAAAAGCATTCACCGAGGTAAGCTGTGTTACCGTGCGGATATCAAACTGCCGCGACCTCGCAAACTTCTCAAACGCCTCCGCTTCCCCCTTGCCGCCCGTCATCCGCATGATGACAGAAAGACTGAGCGCGATCTCCGTCTGCCGGCGCAAACTGCTCGCCAGATCCATCGTCTGAGAGTCAGAAAGCGGGGAAATGACCTGCACATTTGCGGTGACATTGTTTGTTTCCACGGCAAATCGCTTCGGCAGGCTTATATTGGTGGCACTATTGTCTGAAGCCTTTATCAAACTATACGCAAATACCAGCAGTTGCTCCTTCTCTGGGAGTTCTAAGAACTTATTTGCTGCTTGCTGAACCTTGTCTTTAGTTGCGTCAGATTTATCCGCTACTACATTTGCCAGTGAAGTAGCGATGATTTGTTGTTTAGGTAATTCACGCCAAAAATTAAAGTTTAATTGCTCAGGAAGCGGGGTAGCCGCATTGGTTCCTGAAGCTGGTGTGCCCGATGATGCCCCATTAGTTCCGTCTTTGTTTATATTTTCTCCAATGATTTCGTAAAATTTTGCGATTTGATCTTTGGTCAGGCTCTTTGTAATAGCACCAAATCCAGATGATATTTGGTCAGGTCTGAAACCCTCTTGCTTGCACAAGTAAGCCATCAGTTCGGAGTCTAGATCTTGCAAGCCAGGTCCTTTCAAAAACCTTTGGACCACGTCATTCCGAGCCGACTGGTAAGTGACCTCCGTTGCCACCAACACTTCTGCGGCAAAACCCTTCTCTGTTCGCCATCCCGGTGCCACGCCCACGGTCACTAGCCCGAAGAACTGTCTTTGATTCTCGAATTGCTTCGCTTTGGAAGGGTCTCCCAGCAGCCGAAAGATAGACTCTATCGCATGATCCCCCGCCGCCTGGATGATGGCCGACCGGTTATCCAGTGTTGGCTCCACCCCCTGCGTGCCCAACAAGCCCTGAAACCCCGCAAACTGGTTGCTGGCAAAGGTGTTTGTCACATCCGGCCGCGCCAGCTCATTCGTAAACTGCGAGCTTACGTTCACATCCTGGCTGGTCGGGAACGCCGGCGCAGTGGCCCCTGCCTG
The DNA here is from genome assembly GCA_964599715.1 of uncultured Verrucomicrobiota bacterium. Lineage (GTDB taxonomy): Bacteria > Verrucomicrobiota > Verrucomicrobiia > Limisphaerales > JAEYXS01 > JAEYXS01. The sequence goes on from CAZRGY010000305.1 coordinate 1,438, forward strand.
ATAATTGCTGGCGAACTTCATTTGTGCCTCGGCGATCTTCTGCATATTCGTCCCAGCATCATTCAGCTCCGCCAGCAATTGCGCCTGCCTTGCTTCATCACCCAGCGATTGCTTCTTCTGAAACCGGTTCAGTTCCGTGTAATACTGCCCCAATTCCGCCGTATAAGCCGCCGCCACCGTCGGGTCGAATTGTGCTCCCACCCGCGCGGCAAATGACTGTACTGTCTGCTCAAAAAATGAAGCCCCGCCTTGCCGGTTCGTCTTCGCATCCTGGAAATAATTCGATGCCCCATATCGCAGGTTGAAATGAAAATCATTCGTCGGACTCGTCAGCAATGGTGTGGACACATTGATGCTCCCATACTTCTCCAATTGAAACGTGGCATCCTCCATCCACTTTCCGATATCCTTTCTATCAATCGGTTTAACCGCGGCTACAGGCTCTACCGTCAGCTTTTCCACCCCCGTTTTGACGATTGCCATGTTTTCGGTCAGCACATCAACTTTCGTGGAGATTGCCTCAACTTTATTCCTGATCGCGCTTAGCGTATTCGTCACCTGTTCATGATGTTGCGGCAGTTTGATCTTTTGCTCTGCTTTTTTCTCTTCACCTGCCACTTTGGTAGCGCAGAATAGAGCAATGCTTAGCACCACACCTACGACCATCAATTCAGCTGGCTTTTTCATAACAAGGATTTGGTTGTCGGACTCCCAAGCGGAACAACTGCTGGAAAATGTGTATGTGTACACGCGCCATCAAGGCAGCATGTATGAAATGTGTGTCTCCATCTCTCCCTCTGAAGCTAGCAATATAATATATTAACAATATTGCAAGGTTATTATATAATTAATACTCACCCACACACAGTTAACCATAACTTCTCCCGCCCTTTGGAGATGCACGATAAGTCCATCGCTGTCTTCCCTCACCTCGGCCACTCTCCCTCTGGACGGGACCCAAAACGAAGATTCATTGCGAACCCAACTTCCCTTTGCTAGAACTCCGGTGAAGGAGATACTCGTGAACATCCTTAAAAAATTGATTTTGCTGGTGGCCTTGGTCTTGACCACATACGACCTGTCCGCCGCCGAACTCTACAACCTGGATTTTACCCCACCTGAGAACGGCACTTATCAGACCGTTTTCGGTACACCCACCGTCCAATCCTCCGTCGGGCCTTTCCAAGATGCGCTCGTCTTCAACGCCGTCTCGACCTACGAGCAGATAATGTTTCCCATCACCACCGTTAGCGGCGTGCCCGGCTACAAAGTGGAATGCGATATCCTCACCCACAACCTGCTGGAAACCAGCTACAGCTTCACCATCTTCCTGGATACGCCACAGGTGCGCCCGGTGACCATTTCCGGTACCCAGAACTATTTTTATTCGACATACTACGGCATTGATCTCTCGGATGACGTTGCCTTTCACTTGGAAATTATCGCCGACTTTCAAGCCAACCGGATGACTATCAATTTCGACGACTACCAAAGCCTTATCAGACCTCTCGATGCGTCCCTCGTCAGCAGCGTTCGATTCAGTCTGGCACCAAGTATCGGTGGCACGGGCGATGCACCAGGAACATACGTCGCCTTGGACAACATTCGCATCTCCACTATCCCGGAACCTCCCTTCTGGAGCCTGCTCCTCGCCACTATGGTTCCCGCCAGTTTTTGGTATCATCACAAAAAACTGACACCAAAGCGGGTAATGCCATGAACCTCGAGTATCTCCAGTTCGATCTCGCCGAAGCCCACTTCCACTTGGAGGAACTCGTCCGCGAACTCGCCACCGGTGAACTCGGCCCCGACGACAGCCCGGAACTCGCTGTCCATCTCGATCACATCACCGACCACCTCCACCGCGCCTGGAACCGTCGTAACTTTTCCAACGAAGAAATCGCCACTCAAACTCAGGAAGAATTCGAAAACCATAGCAACACCGCGCCCAACTTCTTTGGCAACCGCACCCTCGGCGAATTCGCCCTCTGCTCCGCTCTCCCGCTGAACACCGCCCACATCCACTACGAACTCAACGAAGCCGCCGAGGCCATTCAAAACCTCCTGCTCGAAATCAAATCCGGCAAACTCGGTCACGAAGACGGTCACGAACTCGCTGTCGATCTGCTTCACATCACCGACCACCTGCACCGCGCCTGGAACTGCCGCATGATGACCGAAGCAGAACTCTTCGTCCTCACCCCGGAAGAATTCTCCCGCCACTCCAACACCATCCCCAACTTCTTCGGCAACCGCCTCTTGGGCGAAGACACCTTTGACTGATACAGCAGCCATCAACGATTGACCATCAGCCTTCGGAGATAGGCTATTGACCATCGGCTATTGGCTATTCTCCGGCGCGGGGCGCGGGCGCGGTCAGGACATAGGTAACACTTGGCCTCAACTCCAAGACCTGAAACTCCCACCGCCACAAACTTGATCTCAACCCATTCCTGTCCTCTTGTTCCCTCCGCTCCCTCCTGTCCCATTACCATTTTTCAGAATTTTCTTTCCGCGTATTCCGCGTATTTTCACCCCGGCAATCTGTCGGGGCCGCGGTCCAAAATCCCCAACCCCTTCACCCCCATCATCTTCCATCCCGAAAGAAAAGTTATTCACTTTATCCACATGGACAGCCGTTGTCCTAGGTCCCCCCTTATAGTGGCGGGTGAACTCTGGTGATAACCTTGAGGCAGTTGAGGCCAAAGCCGCCGGAGTGAGTAAAAGAAAAGAGCCGGTCAGACCGGCTCGAAAGGAGGAGTAGTATGTCGTATCCGTCTGCAATGCGCGGCCATCACCGCTTGGCCGACTTCACCGCGCGTGGCCGTACCCGTTTTGGTTCCACGACCACCGGCTTCCGGTCCAAGGCCCCCAGCACCGTGCAAAATCCTTGCACCACCCGCACCCGCTCACGATCGGGTAACTGGCGCAACTGCCCGATCAATTGCCGCTCCACCGCATCCAAAGGCGGTTCCAGTTCACCATTCATCGGTGTCATCGGAACCGTCCCCGGCAACGGTTGCATATCTCCGATCAACATCTTGAAAAGCTTCAGCACCGTCAGGCTCGGATGCGTGTCATTGTTCAAATACCGCGTGATCACCGCCGGTGATAACTCCAATTGCTTCGCTGCCTCCGACTGCTTCCAGCCGGAATTCTTCAACAGCCGCGCAAATTCATCATTCAGGATATCCATAACACTCCTTGTCCAAAAGAAACCGGTGACTAGCGGCACCGGATACGACATGAAACTGGTAGAATTTGTTGCTATTTCCGCCGCTACGCCAGCAAAAATTTAAGAAAACCCTAAGTAATTTGGCCCTATTGACTATGAATCCTGTAAATCAACCCTCACTTTTTGAAACCGACTCTTGGTTTCCCCACACTCGGCCCGTTCTGACTCCGGCCGAGATTGCTGATGCTTTCGCCATGTCACCGTGGCACGTGCGCACTCTTGTCGAGCAAGGGATCTTCGTCGGCGCTGGCATCAACGATCCTTCATCTGTTGCCCGCGTCCACCTCCGCATCGAGCGCTGGAGCGTCATCGCGTGGCGATTGAATCTCCTCGCTGAGCAAGGTCAGGAACTGCCCTTCAAGGAATCCCCGCAAGTCACTTGGTGGCGCGGCGAACTCCTCAAGCGCCCCAAGCTCGCCCCGTGTGTGCCCGGTCGCAAAGTCACCGCCGCTGCTCCGCTCAAGCGCGCCCGCAAATGCGCCGCTACCAAAACAAAATCACGCACCACCACCCGCCCGCGCGGATCTGAAAACGATGCTGAGAATGAAATGTGAAGGAGCCAGCGCTTGTCATGATCTTCGATGTGCAACGATTCAATAAACGCGTGATTATGTTCTCCCTCTCCCCTTAACGGGGACTTCTGCCGCTTGGGAAGTGGCAGAAGGAATTTTGCGTTAGCAAAAGGTCCGGCAGGACCGAACAAGCGGGAGCGAGTGAGTCACTGGGCTGGGGTGAGGGGTGAGTCGCAACCCAGCGTACTATTGGTTCTCAAAAACCTTATATTTCTTAACCCGAGATGAGTACTGAACTTTTTATCACGCCGTGTTTCCCGCAGATGTAGTTTATGACAAACTCCAGTTGCCTGCGCTGTCTCACTCATTTCTCATCAACGTCTGTTACTGCGCACTATATCAGCCGATTCTGCACTCCATCCATTGACCACTGCGCGGCTTGAGGTATTTTTAC
>CAZRGY010000306.1:0-5620 GCA_964599715.1 uncultured Verrucomicrobiota bacterium
ACAATGAGCCGGAAAAACTCCGGAACATCACCAAGGGCGCGACGCATTTCACGCATAAGGCGGAGACGCCATATTGGGCGGTGAACCAGACCCCAGTGGTTGTCATCGGCAACCATGCCTTCTACCGGCTGGCCAACTAAACTCCTCTGTAAATTTTCGTGAGGCAGGCATCCGGCCTGTCTGCCTCATTCAAACTCGCGCAGTGTATTGCTCGAGCAATTCATCCAACTGTTGCAACTGGATGTCCCACAGTCCGGTGATCACTTGTATCACGCGCTCTTGCAACTCTTCGGTGTGGGCTTCACGCAAGATGATCTTCAAAGCGATCGCGCTGTGCTTCACATCCGCAGATGTGTGCAGAGAGAAATAGCGCACCGCACTTTCCGGCACGTCATAGCGCGCTTGGAACGATTTCGCGAGCATTGCATAAAATTCCGGCAACGGCCGTTCAACTCCCAAGCCGACACACGCGAGCCCTTCCAGAAAAGTTCCGTTCTTCGCCATATCGCCGACATACGCCCATGCCGCACGACCGCCTTTCGATGGCGGCTCTGGCAGCAAGTCCTCTTCGCTCATTCCCAAACCACCCATGAACGTCGAGAACAGATTCGCATGTGATTCCGAGACTTCTCCACAACCCGTCTCTTCATAAATCGTTTCACCCAGATAAGTCAGGACTTCCGTCGACTCTGTTTTGGCGGCCACTCGCATATAAGCGCGCGGAAAATCACGCACAAATGGATGTGTATCAAGCGACCAAGCCCGCAGTGCCTCCACAGGTAGACGTCCTCTAAAGCAAGCGCGCCAGAAAGGGTGCGCTTTGCGATAAAAAAGGTGTGTCTGTGGCAGTTGCTTTAATACTTTGCGGAATTCCTCGGCATTCATGACCTGGAAAAAACTAAGGCTGCATTATTACCCCAAAAACCGGACGAATTGGAAAGCACATCTTTCACCAAAATTCTACGAGCTTCTCCCGCGATGACATCCATCGCACAATTCGGATCCGCTGCTTTCCAGTTTGGCGTAGGCGGCAATATCCCTTCCCGCAAAGCTTTGATACATACCACAGCTTCCAATGCAGCCGCTGCCCCCATGCAATGTCCGGTCACCGGTTTGATCGAAGAACACGGCGGAGTCTTGACGCCAAAGATGCTTTGGCACGCGATGGTTTCCTGTCGGTCATTCAATACCGTGCCCGTGCCGTGGGCATTCACATATCCGATCTCGGATGGATTCAGTCCGGCCAGTCTCAATGCTTGCCCCATCACTTGAGTTAAGGACACGGAATCTTTGCTGATACCTGTGCGCTCGCCTCCTTCCGCACCAACCGCCCAACCGCTCAATCGCGCCAAGATTTCAGCACCACGCGCACGCGCATGAGCTTCCGTCTCGATGATCAAAAAGCCCGCGCCTTCTCCCAAGATCGTTCCATTGCGATGCAGATCGAAAGGCCGGCATAATTCAGCCGCGTTCTCGCCATGCCCCAAGATGCCGGCAGCCTGCAATTGGGCGAGAACCACCTCGTGCAAAGGAGCTTCGGCTCCGCCAGCCAACGCCACGTCTGCTTTCCCCAACATCACCTGCTCAGCCGCCAGCATGATGGCTGCTGCTGAAGAAGCGCAGGCAGCAGACACAGTGAGTGAGGAGCCACAGGCACCAAACGCCATCGCCAACGTGCCACTCAAGCTGGCCATCGTGCTGCTTACGGCCAGGCTGGGCAACACGCGGTTGATCCGGACACGCCCTGCCGCCTCTAAAACTTTACCCACCGGACCACGGGAAGTACCGGCAAAGATCGCCAACCGCTCAGGAGCTATGGAACCTTCCTTGATGCCCGCTTGAGCCCATGCCTGCTCTGCTGCCATCACCGCCATCTGGGCGGCACGATCAGCTTTCCGCATCAGTGATGACTTCCATGTCCTCATCGATTCCGGTGGCACAGCGCAGCCGGCATAAACCCCTTCTTCAAACGCCAGCGTCTGCCCCAAGCTTCGTCCTTGGATTGCCGCCTCCCAAAGCTTCTCCACGGAATCTCCCGCCGCAGAAACCGCCCCGGTGCCTGTGATCACCAGTGGATTTTCCCGCAACCATTGTACAACTCTATCATTCATTGAAATTCAATATGCTGTTATGCTCCAGCTCCTACCCTTACCGGTCTCTCAGGCTATCCGCCAACTGTGAATGCATAGCCTCCGGCCTGGCCATCACCTTGGCAGCCAAATAATCCAAAATCTCCGCTGCCATCTCATCCACATCTCTCTCGGCTAACTTGCCTGCCCCTATGCTTAGTTTAAAGTGCCAACCGTTGGTTTCGCTGACAATAACCGGGAAAACTGTAGCTCCGACGGAGCTTGCCAGTCGGAACGCCCCGGAAGCCACCTCTATCTTCGCCGGACCAAAGTCTGCCTGCATCATCTTACCCCGGCCATAGTCTGCAGCCACCAGCAGGCAGCCACCTTGTTTCATGAAATGCTTCATCTCCTTCAGCTCATCCCGGCAGAACACATTCGGCGCTTCAGGAGGCGGACTCAAACGGTCCTTCCATTCCCTCACAGCAGAACGCTCGGTTCGCGATTCAAGCACTAGCATGGCACAAGGAACCCCCTCAGCCCGCAAAAGATAACGCAACACGTGGATGGGCCCGTGATGCAAGCAGACCAGTATTGACGGTTGTCCCGCCGTGTGCACTGCCTTTACCGCCTCCAAACCTTGCGTCTCAACCCGCTCTCGCCAGTTTTTCTCGGCCAGACGATCAGGCCAAAAATTGAGAAACCTCACCAAATGAAACCGGACGCATTCCCGAAACCAAATCCATTGCCCGGGCGCTTCGACCTTCAGATGTCGCCAGCCTTTCTCCAATTTCCCCCGCAACCCCAGATCGCGCAAGGCAGACGGAACCACCAAGGGCACTAACAGTGCTCTTAGCAAAACGGGGGGCAACAATGCCTCACATCCGCGCATCACGCGCATCACTATGACTCCGAATGTCATCCTTAAGCACTGACTGCATACGCGGCCTCTGGCGGGTCTGACAAGCAATACTCCTAAACCCGACTATAAAAAAAACACCGCTGCCCGAAAGCAGCGGTGCTCTTGATTAAAGTTGTCTCGGCTTACTATTTGTCGCCCTTGTGGACATTGTGGCAGGCTTTGCAGTTGGAGGCCTCTTTAAGCTGGGCAAGAGCTGCCTTGTCGCCCTTCACCACTTTCTGGGTCGCCGCCAGCAGCGCGCTGGTCTTGGTCTTCCAGCTCGCCGCATCGCCCTTCGAAGGCTCGTGCTGGGTCAACGCCTGAAAATACGCGACGATAAGTTTCTTCTCTGCATCCGTAGCCCGGTCTTCCGTGACCTTCTTCAGCAGCGAGTCATCCCCCTTCAACCCTTTCTTCATGATGTCTTCCATGGAGTGCTTGGGCTTCTCGGCTGCTTGCGCATCCAAGGTGACAGCAGTCGTGACGACTGCGATGCAAGCGATTGCCAAGGCGGAGACAATGATTCGTGTGTTACGCATAATAAGTTCGGGCTGAATTTCGCGAAGATTTAGGAGATGAACCAAGCACAAGTCAAGCAGGTCTGGTCCAAAATTGACTCATGATGATTCCGTTTATGATGCCTTTGGCATACGGTTGAATTCATCGGGATATGGACTATCTCTATGCCTATGCGGAAAGCCTTATCCCTGGCCTGCTTTATCATACTGGTGTTTGCCTGCGCTGCCCTTGGCAGCTGGTTCACCTTCCTTGGGGTGAATGATTGGTATCAGACCATCAGCAAGCCCGCTTGGACTCCGCCCTCGTGGATTTTCGGCCCCGTTTGGACGGCTCTCTATATCACGATAGCCATTTCTGCGTGGTTGATTTGGGAAGGCGGACACCCCGGCAAGCAGCGTGCCTTGGCTCTCTGGGGAATCCAACTCGGGTTGAACGTGTTCTGGTCCGCCTGTTTCTTTGCCTGGCAGAACCCGGCGCTGGCTCTAGTGGAGATAGTCCTCTTATGGGCAAGTATTCTGGCAACCATTCTGGTTTTCAAACCACTTAACCGATATGCCGCGTGGCTGCTCATACCCTACCTATGCTGGGTAAGCTTCGCCACCGCCCTGAATGCCGCTATCTGGCGCTTGAACTAGTCGCGTCACATCTTCAAGAACTGCGCTGCTTGCGCCACGTCCTTGTCGCCGCGTCCCGACAGGTTCACGATGATCAGATCATCCTTGGACATCTTGGGCGCGCACTTGATGACTTCCGCCACCGCGTGGGCTGATTCGAGGGCCGGAATGATCCCCTCCAACTGCGCCAATCGCTGAAACGCCGACAACGTTTCATCATCCGTTGCATAGGTATATTGCACCCGCTTCTCATCATGCAGCCAAGCATGCTCAGGTCCCACCGCCGCGTAGTCCAACCCCGCCGAGACGCTATGCGTCAATTGGATCTGCCCGTTCTCATCTTGCAGGATGTAGGAACGCGTCCCCTGCAACACACCCAATGAACCGCCTTGGAAACGTGCTGCATGTTTCTCAGGAGTGATTCCCTCGCCACCAGCCTCAACACCGACCATTTTCACGTCCGCATCATTCAGGAACGGATAGAAAAGCCCTATGGCATTTGAGCCACCACCCACACAGGCGATCAAAAGGTTCGGTAACCGTTCTTCCTTCTCCAAGATCTGTCGGCGCGCTTCATCACCGATGATGCGATGAAAATTCCGCACCATCACCGGATACGGATGCGCCCCATAAGCGGTGCCAAGGATGTAGTGGGTGCTCCGCACATTGGTCACCCAATCACGCATGGCCTCGCTCACCGCCTCTTTCAAAGTCTTTTGCCCGGCTGTCACGGACACCACTTCAGCGCCCAGCATGCGCATGCGATACACATTCAGCGCCTGGCGGTTGCAATCCACCTCGCCCATGTAGATGCGGCACTTCAAGCCGAACATCGCCGCCACCGTCGCCGTCGCCACACCATGCTGACCGGCTCCCGTCTCCGCGATGATACGGGTCTTGCCCATGCGCTTGGCCAGCAAGACCTGCCCCATCGCGTTATTGATCTTGTGCGCACCCGTGTGCAGCAGATCCTCGCGCTTCAGGTAAATCTTCGCTCCACCCAACTCACGCGTCAGTCGCTCAGCATGATACAGCGGGGTCGGACGCCCCACGAACTCACGCAGGTAATAGCTCAGCTCCTGTTGAAACTCGGGATCTTTTTGCGCCCGGAAATACTCCTCTTCCAGCTCCTGCAAAGGATGCATCAAGGTCTCCGGTACATAACGGCCGCCGTAGGGGCCAAAGTGTCCCTGTGCATCGGGCATCGTCGGTGTCGCCACAGTACTCATAAAATCAAATCAGTTCCGCAAGTTTCCCCGAAACACCCTGCTTGGCAAAAGAAAAAGTTTTATACACACCCGCAAGGCTAGTTCGGCTTAGGCTGGTTCGATCTCCAGATTCCGAATCGCCGCCACAAACCGCCGGATCATCTCCGGGTCTTTCTTGCCGGGAGCCGATTCCACCCCACTCGAAACATCCACCCCATACGGCCACACTTCATGCACCGCTTCGGCGATATTCTCCGGCGTCAACCCGCCCGCCAGCACAATCGGCCGCCCGGAATCCTTCGCCTGCAC
>CAZRGY010000307.1:0-4213 GCA_964599715.1 uncultured Verrucomicrobiota bacterium
TCGTATTTGTTTTTGACTTCTTATGAATCCTATTGCTCAAAGCGTGCCAAGTGGTATGGAAGTTTACATATTATTCATAACATGTTTGTTATCAATATGAAGTGAGTTTTTATTGGGTGGTTAGTAGGTTGGTTAAATATGCACTAAAATAAGTTAAACAACGAATATTAGTTGTTTAACGGAAAAACTGAACTACTGAGGGGTGCCTAGTAGGCGGCTTACTTGAGTCGGAAGGGCAAGCGCTGCAGTGGGGGGACTTGCTTGCTGGAATTGACTGCGGGTTTGGCAGCTGAGGGACGGTTGGCCTGGGTGTTCAACCACGGGACCACGGCGACGATGGCACCGATGACAATCAAAGCGGCGGCGAAAATGATCGTACCCAGGGTCATCGGGCGCGGTGCCAGCAGCCAAACAGCCAAGGCGCCGCCGACCAAAACTATATCCGCCAGCCAGAAAGGCCAGTGGGGCATGGTGTTCGGCGCATGGCCCAAGTGCAATTCTTGTGCGCGTCGGGGATAGATCGAGGGACCAGTCGTAGTCGGTGCGCTGGAAGTGGAGCGCGATTCGGTCTTGGTGGCTGGCTCAGTCACAGAGGTGTGCGTTACGGTGGCGGTTTCCAGACGCGAATCTGCTTTCGGGTCGGCCGACAGGGTTGGTATGCCGGCGACCACCTGTGCTTCTTCCATCAGCGGTTTCAGTCCGCGACCCAGTGCAGTGCGTGCCACAACGTCAAATTGCGCGACGCACCCGCTAGGTGCAACTGGAAACTGCTAAGAAAATTATTTTTGAACACTTGACACTGCAACTTTGTATTACAAAGTAACTATATGAATTCCGATTGGGCCAGCGAGAATCTTCAGGTGATCCGAACGCTCATGGAGCGTGCCACGCAGTATCGCCGGGCGTTGGCCCCGATGACCTTGCTGGCCGGGGGGCTGGGTTTGGTGGCGGCGGCAGTGGGGTGGTATGCCCAGTTTGACCGGCCGGTGACGTTTGTGACGCATTGGGTGATCTCGGCCTGGGTCATCAATGTCGGAGCCCTGCTCATCGCGCGGAAGCAGGCCATCAATGCACGGGAACCTTTCTGGTCATCTCCTACCAAGCGGGTCGCCTTGGCCTCGGCTCCGGGATTCTTTGCGGGCGGCCTGCTGACGGCGGCTATCACCATGCGCTGGGCGGAGGAACCGCAAGTAGTGCCCTGGCTCATCGTCATCTGGCTGCTTTGTTATGGCTGTGCGCTGTGTGCAGCAGGGTTCTTCATGCCGCGCGGGATCAAGCTCTTTGGCTGGCTTTATCTAATACTGGCGGCCTTGATGCTATTTGCTTACTGGCCGTCATGGATCAAACTTTCTGTGCTGGGAAACCACCTGGTGATGGGCGTCGTCTTTGGCGGCGTGCATCTGGCCTATGGTACCTACCTGCACTTCACGGAAAAACGCGGTGATGCATCGTGAATCCAGAACCTTTTTTACAGCTCGACCGTGTCATCCACGAGAAGGGGCGCATGGCTATCATGTCCCTGCTCGCGGCGGCATCCGAGCTGTCGTTCACGGAGCTGCGCGATTCGCTGGGCATGACGGACGGGAACATCACATCACACATCCGTACGTTGCAACAGGCCGGTTATATCGCGGTGACCAAGAGTTTTCAGGAAAAACGGCCGCTGACCACCTGCTCGCTGACGCCCACGGGCCGGAAGGCCTTCGAGGACTACATCAATCTGCTCGAGCAGATCGTGAAACAGACCAAGGGCTGAACCACTAACTCATCATGTGTTTGAAAGATCAAAAACCGCAGCGCCTGCTCAATAACTTTGTGATGCAAAGTGTATTTGTGGCGCTCGTTAAAACGACTTCAGCAACGAAAGGATACCTATGAAAATATTACGCGCAGAACATCTTGGCATGTGCTTTGGCGTGCGTGATGCCATTGCCCTGGCAAAGGCCCAGGCGGCGGAGCAACCGGTCACGATTCTCGGCCAGCTCGTACATAACCAAACAGTCTTGGATGACCTCAAGCAAAGCGGTGTGCGGATGGCCGAACGGCTTGAAGATGTGACCACGAACAATGTGCTCATCACTGCGCACGGAACCTCGCAACGCAACTTGATGCAGATCCGTGAGCGTGGGCTGGAGGTGCTGGAGGCGACTTGTCCGCTGGTGCATTACGCCCACAACTCCGTGATGAAACTGGCCCGGGCCGGTTATCACCCGGTCGTCATCGGCCAGCACAATCATGTGGAAGTGCGCGGGCTCACGGGTGACCTGGATGAATTCGATGTGGTGTTGAGCGAAGACGAGGTCGCTGCCTTGAAGCCACGTGAGCGGTTTGGGGTGGCCGCTCAAACCACGCAACCGATTGCGCGGGTGCGTGAGCTAGTAGGTGTGCTCAAGAATCAGTTCCCGAAAAGCGAAGTGCGTTTCGTGGATACCGTGTGCCAGCCGACCAAGCAGCGACAGCAAGCGGCAGAGAATCTCGCGCGGCAGAGTGATGTGGTCATCGTGGTGGGAGGAGCGAACAGCAACAACACGAAGGAATTGGTGAACACCTGCTGGCGCTATTGTCCCTATGTCCATCACGTGCAAGGACCGCAAGATGTGAAAGCAGAGTGGTTCACGCACGCGGAAACCGTCGGCCTCACTGCTGGCACATCCACCCCTGATTTGGTCATCGCTGCCGTCGAGGCGCGGCTACGCGTGATCACCAACCATAAACCCAACAACAATAACAAGGAGGAGAAATCACATGAACTGGCGTCGTTACTTTGAATGGAACCGCGATCGTGCGGAAGAGATTCCTTGGGATCGCGATATCAACGTGGAACCGCATCTGCGGCAGCCACTCATCGAGTCATTGCGGCATTTTCAACTCGGCGAGAGTGGTGATGGCTTGCACATCCGGCAATCAGCGAGTGGGACTGGTGATGCGATGTATGCGGGAAATGTGGATATGTTCATCGCCGAGGAGCAACGGCACTCGCGCTGGATGGGCCAGATTCTGCAAAAACTCAACGTTCCGCTCATGCAACAGCACTGGAGCAATGATGTGTTCATCCAATTACGGCGCTTGTTGGGATTGAAGCATGAACTGCTCATCCTGCTGGTCGCTGAGATGATCGCGAAGCGTTACTTCCGGGCACTGCGTGACGGCACGCAAGATCCGATGCTACGTGCAGTGTTCAGCCGCATCCTCACTGATGAAGAGGGGCACCTCGCATTTCACATCGACTACCTGCAGCGCATGTTCGCGCCGATGTCATTATTGCAGCGCGGCCTCATCCGCATCGTCTGGCGGATCATCTTCCGGGCAACGTGTCTGGTGGTTATCCAAGGCCATGGACGGGTGATGCGCGCCTGCGGGGTATCGGCCACACAGTTCTGGTGGGACAGCGGACTCATCTTCGATGAAGTGGCGGCTTCGATCCTGAGTTGTGCGGTCTGGAGCAAGCCGGTCGAGGTTCCTGCCGCTGAGCCGGTGAGAGCGGCGGCGTAACAATCAACATGGTAAGGAGGGTGTTGTCATGGGAAACATCGATACAAATCGGGAGCAGGGCGCCGACTGGTTGGCATTGCAAACCACTTGGCGAACTGCTTTGGCGTTGCTCGCTGCTACACTGCTGTGCGGGGTGCTTTGGAGTGCGCGGGTCTTTGCCACGCGCCAGTTTTATTTCAGTTATCTCATCTGGAATCTGTTTCTGGCCTGGTTGCCGTTGGTATTCGCCATCACGACTCGCAGTATTTACGAGCGACGTGGCTGGCATTGGCGCACACTGGCTTCGGGGACGGCTTGGTTGCTGTTTCTGCCAAACGCCTCCTACATCGTCACCGACCTGATCCATCTGCGCAGTCATCCACCGGTGCCGCATTGGTATGACGCGGCGTTGTTCGCGGCCTTCGCAATCATGGGTGTGGCGTTGGGCTTCATCTCCTTGCGGATCATCCATGATGCGGTGGCTCAGAGAAGAGGCTGGTTGCGGGGATGGATTTTCGTGCTCGGCGTGTTGGCGCTCTGTGGTTTCGGTATCTACCTCGGCCGCATCGAGCGCTGGAATAGCTGGGATGTGCTGGCCCGTCCGCATGTCTTGCTGGATGACTTGGGTACGATGTTCGGCTCGCATGAGAACATCCGCTACACGATGCGATTCACCGGAGTCTTCTTCATTTTTCTGACCCTTTGCTATGTCTTGTTTTTCGGCCTGGCGCACTGGCCGAAG
>CAZRGY010000307.1:4313-5605 GCA_964599715.1 uncultured Verrucomicrobiota bacterium
TGGGTGCTGCTGACGGCTGTGCTGGTGCTGGCCCTGTTCGGGCGAGAACGCCAACGCATGAGCCGCGCACAGGCGATGTGGTTTGGGGTGGCCGTATTGTTCGGCCTGCTCTTTGGGTGGCGGGATTCGTACTCGCTGAGACCCCTGAATGTCATGGCCATGATCGGCGCGAGCGGGTTGGCCTTTTGGCTGGCGGGGCAGGGCAGGGTGAATGCGGGTGGCATGGTGCTGACCGGCTTACGCCTGGCCGGAGGGATCGCGCTGCCACTTATCGGGGCGTTTCAGGTCATCGGCAAATGGATCATCCGTACCAGCACAGTCAGCCGGTTGATCGATGCCGGGATATGGACCAAGGCGTTTCGGTTTGTCATCGGCCTGGTCATCACCATCCCGGTCTTCATCCTGTTCGCCTCGCTCTTTGCCGCGGCGGATACTGTGTTCCGTGATCTGGTGCGGATGCTCGTGGATTTTGATCTGACGGATGTCATCGGCCACATTTTCTTCATCGCTTTGTTCACCTGGCTGGCAGCCGGCATCTTCTTCTGGCTGTGGCCGCGACCGGCAAGTGAGGAACCCATGGAGCCCGCCTCACCGCATCTCTTAGGGAATATCGAAACGGGCGTGCTGCTCACGGCATTGAACGGCCTGTTCCTGGTCTTCATCGTTATCCAAGTGAAATACCTTTTCGGGGGAGACGCGCTGGTGCAGAGCACGGCGAAGCTCACGTATGCCGAATACTTTCGCAGCGGGTTCTTTGAGCTGCTGACGGTGGCGGCGCTGGTATTGCCCTTGCTACTTTGCTGCGACTGGGCGTGGAAAGAAGAGGAGGGCAAGGGTCGTTTTCGCCAATTGGCCACTTGTCTCCTAGTGCAGCTTGGCGTGGTTATGCTCTCGGCCTTCAAGCGGCTGGCGCTGTATCTGGATGCGTATGGGCTGACCGAGCAACGGCTCTATGCCGCCGCTGTACTGTGCTGGTTGGGCTTTGCGGCAGTGTGGCTGGGATTGACGGTCTTGCGTGACCGGCGGCCGGCTTACGCGCCCGGAATCGTGGTGGCTGCCTTTGTCGTGATCTTCGCACTGAATGTGATGAATCCGGATGCGATGATCGCGAAGCATCAGTTGAGCCGGAAGGAGGCGGGGAAAAATTGGGATCTCGATTATCTTCTGCGCCTAAGCGCGGATGCAGCGCCGGTGTTGGTAGGAAATCTGGAGAAGCTGGATGCCGCGGAAAAACAACGGGTGCTGGAGAGATTGGCCGGGCGGTGGACGCACGCGACGGAAGACTGGCGCAC
>CAZRGY010000308.1:0-5603 GCA_964599715.1 uncultured Verrucomicrobiota bacterium
CGCGCCACGGCGGTCGGTATTGAAGATCGGGTTGGCGGTATCGAAGACCCACTTGAGGCCCGGCACCTTTTCCAGCAATTGCTCGGCGTGCTGCCAGCTCATGCCGCCGTAGTTCATGCAGTTCTCATGCACGGGCTGGATGCCGGCATCGAGGAACATCTTGGTCACTTCCTTCACACGCTCGAACACCACGGCGGGGATCTCCGCCTCGTCGTCTTTCGGTTTGAAGCTCATGACGCGCACGAACTTGGTGCCGATCTTCTGCATGCGGGGAATGGTCCGTTTCACTTCGGCCAGGGTGACATCGAACGGGGTCTCCACCGTCTTGGCCCAGTTCATGATTGTGGACCCGAAGGCATACACGCTGATGTCATTCTCCTGCAGCTTCGCCACTGCCTGGTCAAAAGCTGCGTCAGGGATGTTATGGAAATTGTCCTTCGCGAAGCCCGGCACTTCCACACCGCGCATCTCGATGTGTTTCCAGCCGAGTTCTTTCGTCGCTTTGATCTGTGTGTCCAGGCTGCTGCCTGCTTCGTCGCCGATGCCCATCAATATCATAGTGTTCCTATCGTGCGAAGTCGCCGCCACGGGCGCAAGCGAATCTTCGGCCTTGGCCATTTTTTAGATGTTGCCCTTCCAGTCGTTCCCATCCCGAGGGGATGACAGCATGTAGCCGGTGGTTTCGCGACCAACGGGAGCGATACCACCGGATAAGGTTCACGCGACCACGCATCCTGAAGGGATGCCAGACAATCGCAATCTGGTTAAAAACAAAAATGCTGGCACTCCTCCAGAGTGCTGCTTGGGGGCATTATTCAGGTGGTATCGCCCGCTCGGGCGGGCTCAACCACCGGCTACATGCTGGCAAGCCTCCGGCTTGCGGTTTGCGCTTATCAGAGCGGCTGAGTTTTAACCGAGACCGACACACTCTCACTTTTTCGGCGGATTCGCCACCGTGGCTGTCACAAACTCCTCTTTGCTCAACGACTTGTCGCCGTCCACATCGCGGGCTTTGAACCAGCCCTCGGCATCTGCGGGATCGCGTCCGGCACTGAACTCAGCCCAACTCAGTTTGCCGTCACCATCCTTATCCTTCTGGAGAAACTGCTTCTCGCGAGCCGGATCAGTTTTCTTGCTTTTCGAGTTCGCGGGGGTGGCTTTGGCCTTGCCCCTGGCTTCGGGACCGATGGGCAGCGGAATATAATCGAAGTCGAGGATCATCTTCCGTTGCAAAGCCACTTTCAATGAATCCTCCACCTCTTCCAGTTCCTTGCGCCCGTAAAGATTGTTCAATTCAGCGGGGTCAGCCTGCAAATCATACAGCTCATACACCGGGCGCGGGCTGGTGAAGTAGAGTTTCACAAATTCGCTGGCGAGTTGGTTCTTCTCATTCGCCGCCAACATTTCCTTCCAGCCTGGATCGCCCTGACTGTCCACGGGCGTGTAACGAAGATTCGGCGTGATGTTGTAGATGAGTTTGTAGCGGTCACTGCGAACGGCGCGGCTGTAATCCACGGCACTGGCCGTGGTGTTTTCGGTGAAGGAAGCGCTGCCATGCGGGCCACGCTCCGCAAAGATGTGCTCGCGCGCTTTGAAGGCCTTACCCTGCAAGAGCGGCAGGAAGCTGACACCACTGATGCGCTCCGGCACTTTCAAGCCCGCCGCTTCGAGGCATGTCGGCGCGATGTCCTCACCGGAGATAAGCACACTGGAATCGCCGCCCGGCTTGATGACCCCGGGCCACCACGCGAGCAATGGCACGTTCAGGCCAGGATCGTGCAGGTTCCCTTTGCCACTGGGGAAGGCCATGCCGTTATCTCCCATGAAAATGATGAGGGTGTTATCCAGCCCGGCGCGGTCCTTGATGATGTCCAGCACCACTTGGAAATCGCCGTCCGCATGCTCGATCTCGCCCAAGTAACGTGACAGATCACCGCGCACGCCGGGCAAATCCGGCAGGAAACCCGGCACTTTTACCTTCTCTGGCGGCGGCGGATTCTTGCCGGTGTTCCACGGGTGATGCGGATCGCTGAAGTTCACCCACAGGAAATAAGGTTTGTCTTTGGGTCGTTGATCAAAAAACTCCCCCATGCGTTTGGGAACATTCTCCTGCCCGGTGGCATCGACATAATTGAAGCGGTCCGGAAACGTCTTCATCTGCTTCTCTTCAAAGACCGCAGTGCTTGCCTCCGGAGCGCGGCCTGAACCATCCAGGTGATAGCTACGGCCCAGCACGCCGACGAAGTAACCCGCCTGCTGGCGGAGGATTTCCGGGAACGTGATCTCATCGCGTGGTAAGGGCGAGCTGAAGCGCGTGATGCGACAGGCCACGGGCGAACGGCCTGTCATGATGGCCGCGCGCGACGGCACGCATTGCGGAGCCGCCGTGAACATGCGACGGAACTTGATGCCCTCAGCGGCAAAGCGGTCCAGATTCGGCGTCTTCATGTCCGTGCCATAGCAGCCCAGATGCGGGTAGCTATGGTCATCCGAGAGGATGAAAACGATATTGGGCTTGGACGAAGCAGCCTGGGCTCCACCACACAACAAGGCGAAGCCACACCAGATCAGCAACCAAGGTTTGGGAAAACGCATGGAAGAAGCTTAGTAAAGCAAAGCGCCGGAATCAATGGGGTTGAAGAGATGTCAGCATCAGAAGGAACCATTGAGACAATTGCATTAACTGGAAGGTGTAGTGGGGAGTTTTGTGAGGTAAACCAAGCTTTAGGAGCTATCCTCAGCCGGCTATCTAAAGAACCTCAAAGAAGATCCCGCAATGTGGAGCAACAACAAAAAACATATCATCCCTAGAAGACCAAGCGCCGCCACATGCAACTTTCGAGCGCCCCGGATTGCTTTGATTGCCGTTACGAACCCAACCAGAGCAAAAACCGCTGTGGAGACATATTCGATTTCGCCGACTATGCCATAGGTTGGCTTCAACGAATACTGCGGCAGTTGATACGCCAATATACCCAAAGCCAACATGAGGCAAGGCGTTACAAATTGACAAACCGGCACTGCAATCAGCCCATCATTCTGCAAGCGTTTGAGTCGCCGTAGCATCAATAAAGCCACCACGACCGAAACTGCTCCCATCGCACACTGTATCCTGACCTGTCGCCGGGATGACTCCACAAACTCTTGCCGCATGTCTTCCACACTGCCGTGGAATGTGCAGCGGGGCCAATGAGCCACAGTTTTCCCTGGCTGATAAGTTCCACCCGCCGCACAAACGGGCATCACTCCCTGATAAAAGTATTTGGCAATGGCCGCTTCATTAAGGCTGTAGCTGTTCGTATCATGGATGTGGTTCTCCGTCGCCCAGCGATAAACAGCACCATCAATCTCCTTGAGGTTGCCCATACATGCGATGCGCGGGTTGGTGTCTGCGCGTACAGATTGATTAACTGCCAGCAGCAACAGCGCAAAAATAGCTGAATAAACCCTCTTCGCGATTCTTCGGGCAAATGACAGGTTGGCGTTCAAAACCGCCTCCAAACTAGAAAATGATAAAACACCGGGGCCAACAGCAGACATTGGATGCCTCCGACCATCAGAAGCCGCATTTGCGTGATGCCAAGAGTCCGGATGCATCCTACAAATGAGAAAAGTGCTCCAAAAAACGACAGCACCAGCATGGGCCACCAGAAAAAGAATTCCCCGCGACAACCTTCCGGCAAAAGTAACCGACAGCCTTGCGTAATGATAGTTGCTAACAGAAACGAGCAAGCCACCCAGAGGCGCAGCCTGTCACCCGACTTCTTTTCCCTCTTGGCTTTGTGATAAGCCCAGCGCAGGAAGCTTAGGCAGCCAATGACACCGACTGCCGTTAAGGCCATCTGCAAATGATTGAACTGCACATAAAAGATATTCTCCTTACGGTTGAAGTATTCATAGGTAAGTAAACTCCCATGCATGGTACAGCGTGGTGAGTCATCTATCGTGCATCCCGCCAAATAGAATCCACCTGATGGGCACTCAGGCAGCAGTCCACCTTTAAGGTATTCGGTGATCGTCGAATCTCTCAGATTATAACGGTTCGTGGAATCCAGTCTGTTTTCCAAAGCCCACTGTTGTGCCGCCCCATCGATCTGTTTCAGATTGGCGATACAGGCGTTCTTGGAACTGGAAAGCGCCAATCCAGTCCGTGGCAAATTGATGATGAAAAACAGGATGATAAACCATTTCATGGGAAAATGTTCCTCACAGGGGAATGCAAACGGATGTTTGCATGTTTGTAATCTGCTGAACCGCCGTCAGCAAATACAGGAAAGCACAACTATGCGGCGGAGTATAACAAAAAGGCTCACTTTATCAAGCAGGAATACTCTGCTCATCGCTTACCCTGCGGCCGCAGCTCCACCCCTGCATAAATCTCATTCAAGGGGAGCTCACACCCCACGGAATCCAGCTTGAGAATCGCGCCGGCTGTATCCAAAGACTCCAGCAACCAAGCCCCATTTTCCTGGCGACGATACCGTTCCACCAGCCAATGGTCTTGCGAGACCAGCACATACTCCTGCAAGGATTCCAGATGCCGGTAGTGCCAGAATTTCTGCCCCCGGTCCCAAGCTGCCGTGGATGGCGAAAGCACCTCGAAGATGACGGTGGGATTCAGCAAAGCATCCTTCATCTCATCCTCGAACCGTAACTCTCCGCAGGCTATCTGCACATCGGGATAGGCGTAGAGGTCGGTGGCTTCCACCTTGAGGCGCATGTCACTGTTCAGAGATTGGCAGGACTTCCCTTTCAAGCGATTGCGCAACTCGCCGGAGATGTTTGTCGCGATAAGACTGTGGTTATGGCTCCCCCCGGACATGGCAAACACATCGCCATCCAAGAATTCACTCTTGGTCTCGGCCAGTCGCTCGATTGCCAAGTATTCCGTGGCGGTCAGGCGTTTTTTAGGAGCTACCGTCATAATCAGAGTAAGCCACAACCCATCTCAAAACTCAAGATATCCTCACCGCCGGAACGATGCCGAAAAATCCTCGTTCGAGACTTCCACCACTTTCTTCTCGAACTTCGAGTTCGCAATCAGTTCGTTCAGCTTCGCTTCATAGGCGGCGCTGTCCATCGGGAGTTCCACCGTCTGGCCGATGAGCGAGGAGTAAAGCATCACGTTTGCCAGCTCGATGGAGCCGAGGCCCTCTTCACCCGAGCAGTTCATCGGAGAGCCATCAAGGATGGCGTCCACGAAGTTCGTCATGAACGCGGCGTGCGGGATGTCGGCATTGCCGAACGGGATTGTCACGTTCCACACATCTGGCTTGGCGAAACCGATCTTCGAGGTCTTGTTCCATTCATCGGCAGGGACTTCGTTGCGCGTGAAGGTCAGCACGTTGTTCTCCAAGACGATGCGGCCTTTCGTGCCCGCGATCTCGAAGCGGTTCGTGCCCGGCAATTCGCCCGTGGAGCTGATGAAGACTCCGGTCGCCTTGTTCGGCCATTCCAGATAGACGGTCACGTTGTCTTCCACCTCGATGTTGTGGAAGCGACCAAGCTGGCAGAAGCCGCGCACGGTCTTGGGCATGCCGAGCAGCCAGTAAAGTGTATCGAGCTGGTGCAGGCATTGATTGATCAGGACGCCCCCACCCTCG
>CAZRGY010000309.1:0-5584 GCA_964599715.1 uncultured Verrucomicrobiota bacterium
TGCACCATTTCTATGCGGATGTCCGCCAGCATCAGGTCATCGGTCCCATTTTCACAGCCCAGATCACGGACTGGCCTCATCATCTGGAGAAAATCGCTGATTTCTGGAGCACTATCGCCGGTGGCCCGCCTGCCTATGCTGGCCCCATGGTCGGAAAGCACATGCCGATCAACTTGAAAGAGCAGCATTTTCAAGTTTGGCTTGGCCTCTGGGAGCATAATTGCAAAATCTGGCTTCCGGCTGATTGTGCCATGGAAATGATCCAGTTCGCCCAAAACATCGCCCTCCGCTTGCGCATGGCTTGCGGCGTCAATGTCCCTGCGGAGAAGCTGGGGACGGCACTCGCTTTGGGACAACGGACCTACGGCCAACCGAAACCGCCTACTTCTCTAACCATCACCCAAACATGAACCTCACTCTTTTCTCGGATTACTCGCTGCGCATCCTGATGTATGCCGCACTGCAAGGAGAGAAGCAGTTCTCCGTGGATGCCGTGGCGGAGGCTTATAAGCTATCCCGCCACCATGTCGCCAAAGCGGTGAATTTCCTCGCCCAAGAAGGCTACCTCACTGCTCGTCGCGGTCGCGGCGGTGGCATCGCTCTGGGCAAATCACCTGCCGATATCCGCATCGGTCAATTACTACGTATCACGGAAGCTGGCACCCCCTTCATCGAGTGCTTCGATCCGGCCACCAATACCTGCCCGCTCATCAAAGGTTGCACCCTGAAAGGCGCCTTGCATGAAGCATGGACCGCCTTCTTCGACACCTTGGATAAATACACCTTGGCCGATCTTACCAAGCGGCCCGAGCGTCTCTATCAAGCCTTGTCCCTATCCACATGAAGTTGACTGGCTACCTCATTTTACTTTGCCTGGCAGCAGCAGTGCTGTCTCTGCCAGCACTGGGCAGTGAGGATTACGAACAGGCTCCCGTTCGTTACTCCTCGACTCAAGCTCACGATGCTACTCAAGCCCTCGAAGCAAAGCTGGCTGCAGGAAAACTGGTTTTACCACCAGATGACAAGGCCGCTGTCCGCACCCTCTTGCGTGAACTGAACGTCCCGGTAGAAAGCCAGGTCATTGTCTTTTCCAAAACCAGTCTGCAGCGTGGCCTGATTGCCCCCAAGCACCCGCGTGCCATCTATTTCAACGATGATTGCTACATCGGCTGGGTGCCCGGCGGATTGATGGAAGTCGCGAGTTTTGACCCCGAACTGGGCCCCGTCTTCTATACATTTGACCCTCGCCCACAGACCAAGCCCGAACTGCCCCGTTTTAAGCGCGACAACGATTGTCTTAGTTGCCACGGCGGTTCTTTCGTGCGGGGGATCCCGGGAGTATTCGTACGTTCCATCAATACGGATGAGAATGGCGACCCCCTCCTCCAGTTCGGCTCGAAGGTCGTCGATCATACCACGCCTTTTAAAGAGCGTTGGGGCGGCTGGTATGTCACCGGCACGCATGGGGATTCCACGCACCAAGGCAACGTTTTCGCACAGACCAAGGATCGCGAACTCATCGTGGATTACACCAAGGGAGCGAACATCACCGACCTCTCGCGCTTTTTCCCGATCCGGACACTGCTGACCGATTCCAGCGACATCGTGGCCCTGCTGGTCCTGGAGCATCAGACCGCGATGCACAACTCCCTCACCCGCGCTGGCTATAACACGCGCCGTATGCTGGCCTATCAGGAAAGCTTGCAGACAGATTTGAAGGAACCGGTCACCAAAGAGCCGAGCTATGAGAGTGTGAAGCGGGTCTTTGACAGTGCCGCTCAGGACGTGGTGGATCACCTGCTCTTCAAAGACGAAGCGCTTCTTCCCGAAGCGGACGTGAAAGGCACCAGCCCCTTTCGAAAAACCTACGAGCAAGGCGGCATCCGGACACAAGATGGACGCTCACTGCGCGACTTGCGCTTGGATCGCTATCTGTTCAAACACCGCTGCAGCCATCTCATTTACTCGGCACAATTTCTGGCACTGCCACCTGCTCTCAAAGAGCGGATCTATACCCGGCTGGAAAAGGCTCTTGATCGTGACAATCCCGAACCGCGCTACGACTACCTCAGCAAACAGGAACGCATCGCCATCACCGAGATACTGCAAGAGACCCATCCCGATCTGAAAACCGTCTGGCAGAAGCAAACGGCCGCTCGCTGAGCATTGACTACTTCAAGCTGGCAAAGTGCGCCTGCAATTTCACCAATGCCAGCGAGCGATGGCTCAACTTGTTTTTCACATCTTCGCCTAATTCCGCAAAAGACTTGTCGTAGCCCGCGGGGATGAACATCGGATCATAACCGAAGCCACCTCCGCCAGCAGGCTTGGTATCCATACGTCCTTCGCAGGCCCCTTCGAATACCAGTGTCGCCACCTCCAACTCATCGGCTGCACAGGGAGCTGAAGCGCATTTCTCGCCTTGCAACAATGGTGTCAAAGCCAAGGCGCAGCGAAAGCGGGCAGTGCGCTTTTCCATGGGCACCTCTTGCATGAGGCGCAGCAGTTTCGCGTTGTTCTCACTGTCAGGCGAATTACCCGGCTTGCCACTTTCGAGATTGGCAAAGCGGGCAGAATAGACGCCTGGCGCTCCATTCAAGGCGTCCACCTCCAAGCCACTGTCATCCGCCAGCACATAAGCCTCTTGGTCGATGCCTGCCAGTTTACCAGCCGATTCCATAAGCCACCGGGCCAGTCCGACCGATTTCAAGGTGGCGTTCCCTCCAAAGGTGGTCGCATTCTCCTCGACAGGTGGCGCATCCGGAAATTCATTGAGAGACATACAACGGAAACCAGTCCCGAGTATCTGCTGGATCTCTTCCGTCTTGTGCTTGTTGCGCGTGGCCAGGATCAAAGTCGTCACGGGAGATAGGGAAAAGCGAAACGCGCCCGGAACCAAGCCCAAAGCTTGCCGAACTACAACTGCGTCACTTTGGCATTCACCAAGAAGAAACCACCCTGTCCCGAGCGAGATACATAGACCGTCTTACTGGTGCCATCGCCACTCAATTCAGTGACATTCAATGAACCTGTTGGAGTCGTCGCGAAAGAAACCACGCTCTCTGAACCTGACAACTGTGACCGAAACCGCACCTCATGCTTGGCCCTGTCGATAGACTGAAAGGTAAGCGCCAATCGGTCAGCGCCAGATAGGGCCACCACAGTGATCGAATGGGCCATGTTCGGCACGGTGACTTCCAACAAACCACTGGCCTCATGATGCGTCAGAGTATATTGCGGGAGCTGCGTTCCTACGGCCGGCCCGGAAAACGCGATCCCCTCCGTGTCAAAAACCGAACCGTGGTTGGTGCAAAAGAAACTGCCATTGAGCGGGATCACCGTACCGCTGGCATGCGGGCACTCTCCCCGGAGCGCCACAAATTCCTCAGCCAACCGGCTGATCAGCACCGGAAAATCCGTGCCATACATCAGCCCGATGGAACCTCCCTCTGAGGCCAAGACCGGAAAATCCGCCAGTTTCAGGCTCAGCTTCCCATCGGTCGCCGGGCTCATAAGTCCGGTCATCGGCTGAGCCCAAGTCTCCTGCCCCAATCGACAACAGGCCGCGCCAGTAAATAGAGCCGCCAAAAACTCTCGTCTGCTGGGCATATTGATCTTGGTCTGGCAGGGTGGCATAGGATTACAACCTGCCACCAGCTATCAACCAAGTCCAGCCGGTCAAAGTAACATTTCTGTGGCAGGAAACTGATGAAAGGAGGGACTCTCGGTCTGAAAATTCGCCTGTCATATACAGATTTCTGGTCTCCGGTGTCTATTGAGTATGGAGCCATGCCAAAACCCGACACAAAGTTTATGATTGGCCCGCGCTCCAGATTCCTTAATTCTCTGGCACCCAAATAAGGCAGTAAATATGGCCGTTAATAAAAGTTCACAATCTGAGACCAGCAACAAGACCTGGACGTATCTGGCCTTGGCCATGGTCGGCCTCCTTATTTTGCTGGGCGTCTCTTTCCATGAAGGGATGGGCCCGAACATGGTCCATTTCAACAATGACGCGCCTTACGGGATGATCAAAGCCCGCGAGAGCTCAGCCCTCACCGGCCTGACGGGTTATTGGGAAAACCTGAACTGGGTAGGCATCGAGCAGCCCAGCGGCCAACCGGAACTGGGCAACCTCTATTACGCCCTCACCGGCACCGAGCTTTTCTGTAAGACCTTCCCGGCTTTCTCCCTGTTTTTTCTGGGCTTTGCGGGCTGGGTCTTGTTCCGCACGCTGAAATTCCATCCGCTCGTCTGCTTTGCCGGGGCGCTGGCGGCCGCCTATAACACCAATGCTTTTTCCAACGCCTGTTGGGGCCTTGGCACCTGGCCGATCGCCCGGGGCATGATACTCCTCTCTCTCGCCGCTTTGTTCAGTTATCGGGAACGCCCGCACTGGTCCAAGCTCGTGCTGGCCGGAGCCGCCATCGGTTTTAACATCATGAGCGCCTTCGATACGGGGGCTATCTACAGCATTTACGTCGCTGCCTTCGCTTTTGCCCTAGCCATCAGCAAGCCCGGTGAGCCGATGGGCAAGCGGGCCGGAAAAGGCACCCTGCAAGTGGCCGTTATCGCCATCTGCGCCTTCCTGCTTTCCGCCCATACCGTCATGAACCTCATCGGCACGCAGGTCAAAGGTGTCGCAGGCATGGCCCCAACGGAGAAGGAGAAAGAGCAACGGTGGATGGGCGCCACACTTTGGAGTCTGCCCAAGGTGGAAACCTTGCGCTTGGTGATACCAGGATTGTTCGGTTACCGCATGACTGACCCGCAGAATCCTAGCCCGAAAGATTACTGGGGCACGGTCGGCGCACCGGATGGTGCACCTTACGCCCGCTATTCTGGCTCGGGTGAATACGTCGGGTTTCTTGTGATCCTGCTGGCAGCTTGGGCGGTCGGTCAAAGCTTGCGTAAAGACGGCAAAGAGCTGGCTGGAGAACACAAATACATCATCTGGTTTTGCGCCCTGGCAGGCTTCATTTCTCTGCTCCTTGCCTTTGGACGCTTTGCCCCCTTCTACAAAATTGTCTACGCCCTGCCTTATTTCTCCACCATCCGTAACCCCATCAAGTTCACCAATCCGCTCCACATTTCGGTGCTCATATTGTTCGGCTATGGCTTGAACAACTTGGTCCGCGCCTGGTTCTTGAACGGAGAGAACACCGCTAAAAAGAGTTGGGGTGAAGCGATGGCCGCTTTTAAGAAACACGCTGATGCCCACTCCCGGAAACTGATGTATGGCGGGCTCGCCCTTTTGGGAGCCTTTGGTCTCGCTGCCATGATCTACACTTCTTCTTCCACAGAGGTGATCGGCTACCTGACCAAGACCGCCCGTTTCAGCCCGGAAGCCGCCCAGCAATTGTCCGATTACAGCATCAAGGAAGTCTTCATCGTCTTAGCCTTTCTCGCGGGCTCGCTACTGGTGATCTGGGGTGGCTTGAGCGGCTGGCTTAAACCCAAAGTGGCCACCGGGATATTGCTCGGCATCCTGGCCGTGGACATGACCCGGGCCAACGCACCTTGGGTCAATTTCTATGATTACACTTATCGCTATCAATCCAACCACATCATCGACTTTCTGAAA
>CAZRGY010000310.1:0-5575 GCA_964599715.1 uncultured Verrucomicrobiota bacterium
GCACTCAGCACTTGATGGCTTCTACGTCTTGAAGCCCGAAGAAAAAGAAACTCCGAAAGCCTACAAGCTTTATGAAGCCGCCTCCGCGATCACTTATCTGAGCAAAGATGATCCCCCGGTATTGGCGTTTTACAGTGAACCCAAGGGGCCTCTACCAGCTGATGCTCGTCCAGGCCAAGGCATCCACCACATCAATTTCGGCCTGCGCCTCAAGGAACAGATGGACAAGCTGGGCATCGAATGCGCCATCCATCATTCCGATGAAAAGATCAACGCGAACGCCGCCACCATGACCTTCCTGAAAAAACATTTCGGATTGAAATGATCCTAGGTAGCTTGCGCGCCAGCAGATTGGACACTTAATCCATGGAACTGGCGTTTGCACACGACAACATACCGCTTGAGATACGGCACAACCGTAGGGCCCGCCGCTATCTGTTACGGATTCGTCCGGATGGCACCTTGCGCGTGACCATTCCCCGTTATGGCAGCCGCGCGGAAGCGATGCGGTTCGTAGCGCGTCAAAATGCCTGGATCGACCAACACCGCGCCTTGGTTCTCTCTCGCCAGCGGCAAGTAAAACCGCTCACGCCGGGCTCGTTGATATGGTATCGCGGTGAAAAACT
Source organism: uncultured Verrucomicrobiota bacterium (assembly GCA_964599715.1). GTDB lineage: Bacteria > Verrucomicrobiota > Verrucomicrobiia > Limisphaerales > JAEYXS01 > JAEYXS01. The sequence goes on from CAZRGY010000310.1 coordinate 627, forward strand.
TCCGCTCCATGCTCGGCTCGAAGCCCCCCGTACCATCCTCCAGTTTGGCGATCAGCAGATCACCGCAACTCATCCGGAAACAGACTGGCGTGAAGATATCGAACTCCATCTGAAAAAACTGGCTGCGAAGGAATTCCCCTCACGTGTGCTGGCCCTCGCTCAGCAGCATGATTTGAAAGTGAATCGTGTTTCCGTGCGTGATCAAAAATCACGTTGGGGTTCCTGCTCGGCTCGCAAAACGATCTCACTGAACTGGCGGCTCATCCAGGCACCCGCTTACATCCTCGACTATGTGATCGTTCACGAACTGATGCACCTGCGGGAGATGAACCATTCTCCACGTTTCTGGCAACTCGTTGCCTCCGCCTTTCCGCAACATCGCGATGCGGAACAATGGCTTAAAGACTTCGGCCGGGAACTGCGTTGAATCACCGGCAAAAACAACCGTTTTACGTCCGCTTTTTCTTTTCACCCGGAGTCGGAACAGGTATCAAACTCCACACATGAGTCTCCACGAGGAATTCTTAGACATGGCCGGGTCATCCCTGACCCACACGGCTATTTTTTGGGGTGAGGAAAAGATATCCTACGGTCACCTGCTGGCCCAGGTCCGTGCCCTGAGCGAACGCTTGCGGACCGAGTTCGCCTTGAAACCTGACGACCGTGTAGCGATCTGGTTGAAGAACTGCCCTCAATTCCCCGCCGCCATCTTCGGTGCCTGGCACGCGGGCGGCGTGGTGGTGATGATCAATAATTTTTTCAAACCCGAAGAAGTCGCCTACATCCTCAATGACTCCGGGGCCAAGATCGTCATCACCGACCATAGTTTGACTGAGAATCAGACGAAGCTGAAGGCTCTGCTGCCTGACATACGTCTGGTCTTCGTCGAAGACTTCACTACCAGTGAAGACGACTCCATCGAACCCATCCGGCGCTATAAGAACGAACTCGCCGCTCTGCTCTACACCTCCGGCACCACGGGGCGACCCAAAGGGGCCATGCTCACCCACGGCAACTTCCTCGCGAACGTCCGCAGTTGTGTCACTTGCCTGGAGATGACTCCGGAGGACCGGATCGTGGTCATGCTGCCGCAATTCCACAGCTTCATGTTCACCGTGGGCACGCTGCTGCCGCTTATCGGCGGGGCCAGCATCGTCCTCGTGAAATCATTGCACCCGATGAAACATGTGCTGGAAGAGATCATCCGGCATCGCAGCACCGTGTTGCCCGCAGTCCCGCAAATCCATCGTGCGTTGGCTTCATTGCCTCCCGGCATCGAATTGAATCTCCGCCTCTGCGTCAGCGGCGGGGCACCTTTGCCCCATGAGGTGCTGCATCAGTTCAATCAACGCTTTCCGCATATCAAGTTCCTCGAAGGATACGGCCCCACGGAGAGCAGCCCTGTGGCGACCGTAAACCCCATCAATGGGCCGCAAAAGCCCGGCTCGGTCGGCGTGGCCATCCCAGATGTGGAACTGAGCATCCGTGACGAGCAAGGCAATGCCTTGCCTCCCGGCGCAACCGGCGAGATCTGTATCAAAGGCCCGAACGTGATGCAGGGCTATTGGAAACAACCGGAAGAGACGGCCGCCACCTTGCGAAATGGCTGGCTCTATACCGGGGATATCGGCCACCGGGATGAGGATAATTTCTATTACATCACCGACCGCAAAAAAGACATGCTGCTGGTCAACGGCATCAACGTCTACCCACGTGAGATTGAGGAGGTTATCTACCGTTTCCCCGGCATCAAGGAAGCAGCGGTCATCGGCAAACCAGATGCCCGTCGGGGTGAACTGCCTGTGGCTTTTGTCACTATGAACGAGGGTGTCACCCTGGATGAAAAGGCCCTGCTCTCTTTCATCCGGGAAAAGATGGCGGACTATAAGGTGCCTCGCAAAGTAGTGGCGTTGCCTGCCCTGCCTCGGAATGCGACTGGCAAGATTCTCAAGACGGATCTGCGAAACCTGCCTTTGGAACAATGATTTGGGCACAACTTCACTGGACAAAACCCAAGCACACCTTCAACCTCCCGCGCCGTGAAGCAACAGACGATTGTCACCTTGGATTTGGAAGGCGTTTTGGTGCCTGAGATATGGATCGCCTTCGCCGATAAGACGAACATCCCGGAACTGCGCCGCACCACCCGTGATGAGCCGGACTACGACGTGCTCATGAAGGGCCGTCTCGACTTGCTGGCACGCCACGGTCTCAAACTGTCAGACATCCAAGAAGTTATCGGCACCCTCAGCCCACTGCCGGGCGCCAAGGATTTCCTGGATGAGCTGCGCACGCTTACCCAGGTCATCATTCTGTCGGACACCTTCGAAGAGTTTGCCCAACCGCTCATGCGCCAACTCGGCTGGCCCACCATCCTCTGCCACAAACTGGAGATTGTGGATGACCGGGTGGTGAATTACCGACTGCGGCAGGATAACCAGAAGCAAAAAGCAGTTTCTGCCTTGAAAGGCTTGAACTACAAAGTCATCGCGGCGGGCGATTCATTCAACGACACGACCATGCTGGGCGAGGCCCATGTCGGCTTCCTGTTCCATTCGCCAGAAAGCATCAAAAAACAGTTCCCTCAATTCAAGGCCGTGGATGAATATGCTGACCTGATGGCGTTACTGCGAGCCGAGCTTTGAGCCCAGTTTGCATGCTTCATTTTTGAAGCACTTCCGACGAATAGCGCGCGAAAAAGTAACCCAAAATTACGGGACGGTTCTTTACAGAAACCGGAGGGCCATCTAGCCTTATGCGGTTGCGGGGCATCACCATGAACGAGTCTGTCGAAACAATACCTGCAGGCTTTGCCGCCTTAAAGCCGAGACCGCTCCCCAGTTTTGAAAACAGCGGTGACATCTTTTGGCACAAGCTGGGCCGCGCGAACATTGACTTTGCCGCGTTGAAAGACACGCAAGACGATCAACGCACCCGCATCCGGCTCAAGGCCCCCAATAAACCGTGGTATCATGCGCTGATCGCCGATCCGCGCTTCGAGGATATCCGCTGGTTTAAAGATCCCACCGGCCGCATGCTGCCGCCCAATGCATACGGGCACCCTGATTTCATGCAGGTATTCACCGGCTACCCCGAGATCCCGGTTGAAGGACAAGGCGATGAGCTGGGAGAGATTTTCACCGAAGCAGCCGATACAGTGGTGTTACGTCGGGGAGATCAAGGCATCGAAGTTCTTCTAACCAAACGGGCCTCCGGTTATTTCGCTCTGCCGGGTGGTATTCGCTCACAAAAGAACGAGGGAAACCTGTATGAGATCTCTGACAAGGGTATTTATCAACAGATTCCCGGTTCAAAGGAAAGTGAAGTAGAGACCGCCCGCCGTGCCCTGCGTGAAAAAGCAGGCATTGAGCTGCCGTCCGAGGCATTTGTTTGCCCGGTCTATTCTGGAATCGTTGATGACGTACGGAACTCCAGTGGGGCCGCCATGTATAGCACGGTTTACTCGTATGTGGATGAAACTTCTTCACTCAAGACCAACGCCCAAGTGCTCACCGGGGTAGTTGCACCATTTGTCCCTCTCCAAGATCTGTTGCAAAACCGCAGTGAGCCTACTTTCGGTGGACTCTGGGGCAGTCATGGATACTTCATCAAGCAGGCTCTGTGGCATGAGTATGTCATCAAGCCAGACCGTTTTAAGGCTTTGACAGAGGCTGAGCGCAATACGTTGCGCGAAGCGTTGAGCTTCGACCCTTTGGATACTTTGCTTGATGAAGAAGTGACTTACGCTGCCCAGAACCAATGGGCGAGTGTGCAATGGAATCATCGCGTCCCCTGGCCGGTGCGAGGACCGTTGATGATACCACTGGACGGCGGCGAACTGCTGCCCGGCATGGAAAAGATGCAAGGACATCTCGGCTTGGTGCCCGCTTGGATTTTAAAGAAGGCTCGCCGCCTGCCCGATTACACCATCGATGAATTGATCTCCGACTTGGAGCTGCACCGGGACAATCACTCCGATATCCCAGAGCATATCAACTTCCGCTATCTCGAAGCGTTAAAAGAGGTCCAACCCGAGCGCGTCCGAAAATGGCTTAACTATCTGGGCAAAGAAGCGATTGAAGCAAACCAGGTCTGGGTACGCAGTGCCATGGCGATTCTCAAGCGCTTGGGAATCGACAAAAAGAATTTAGGCTCTCTCCAGCCCGGCACGGCCAATTTGGCCAGTCTGCTGGAATTGAAGCGGCAGATGATGGCGGTGGAAAGTGCCCGCTCCATCGCGGAACTCGTCCAGATGCTGGCGGAAAACGATGAAGCCAAAGACTTCATGATCGTCTCCCACACCGCTTGGCGGGAAACCACATACAGTGCCTTTATCCAGCCAGGGCAGATCACAGCCAATCCTTATCGTGCGGGCGAGCGCAGCTCCTTCATCCGCGGGCAAGTGATCGAGCTCATCGAGAACATCCGTAAGGACCTGACCTCATTGAGCGAGCAAACGCCCGCTCTCAATCCTGGCGACCTGGCTACCCAAGCCTCCAAAACTATCGGCACCCGGGTCGCAAATCTGCGCAAAGATCTGGAAGCAAATCCCACTGCCTCCGGCGCCCAGACTTTTGCCGTCATGCTGCAGATCGGGCGGATGTTGGAAAACCTGGCGGCCGATCGTTCATTGACTTCCATATTCCGCACCCAGATACAAAACCAGATGGGCAACTTGGTTTATGTAGTGAAGATGGATGCCAACTCCGCCGTCATCTCGGGCATCCTCAACGCAGCGCGCAAGCAGGGGGCCCGGCTGAAATACAAGATTGAGCCAGAATAAACTGCCCGCCCTCTCCTAATCCTCGGCTTTGTAGTCCCTTGAGAGCAAATCCTGAACGGCCTTGGCCGGATTCTTGCCCTCGTAAAGCATGGAATAGATCTCGTTGATGAGCGGCGCATCCAGAGATTTCTTCTGCGCTAGCTGATGCGCAGAACACGCCGTGGGA
>CAZRGY010000311.1:0-5547 GCA_964599715.1 uncultured Verrucomicrobiota bacterium
AAGCCGGGCGCAACGTGGAGCGGGAGCGGTTCATTCCGCAGCCACCGGATTTTCCAGTGACGCGTGATGAGCCGGGATACCTGAAGACGTTTTGGGTGAGGGTGAAATAGATTCTTTAACCACAGATGCACACAGATACACACAGATTTAAGAGGGTGCTTTCGTATCCACTCGCTGCCTCTGCGGCAGTGTTATTTTGCGCGGCGGTTTTCTGGGGTGGCTGTGTCAGCAGTTCGAATATGACGACGAAATTTGATTATCCGCAGACGGCGAAGACCAATGTCATCGAAGTGTTGAACGGGACGAGTGTGGATGACCCGTATCGCTGGTTGGAGGATGACAACGCGCCGGAGACGAAGGCGTGGGTGGAGGCGGAGAACAAGGTGACCTTTGCCTATCTCGAGAAATTGCCGCTGCGGGAAAAGCTGAAGACGCGACTGACCGAGCTGTGGAACTATGAGCGCTTCGGGATCCCGTTTCAAGAAGGCGGACGTTATTTCTACACGCGCAATGACGGTCTGCAGAACCAGAGTGTGCTCTATGTGGCGGATACGCTCGAAGCCGAACCGCGGGTCTTGCTCGATCCGAATAAGCTCTCCAGCGATGGGACGGTTTCGCTCAGTGGTTACACCATCAGTGATGATGGGAATCTGATGGCGTATGGTTTGTCCTCGGGCGGTTCGGATTGGCAGGAATGGAAGGTGCGGGATGTGCGCACGGGGCTGGATCTTGAGGACGAGCTCAAGTGGGTGAAGTTCTCGGGTGCTTCGTGGACGAAGGACGGCAAAGGTTTCTACTACAGCCGCTATGATGCGCCTAAAGACGGCGAGCAGCTCAAGGGCGTGAATTATTTCCAGAAGCTTTGTTACCACCGTATCGGCACCAAGCAATCGGAGGACAAGCTGGTTTACGAGCGTCCGGATGAAAAGGAATGGGGCTTTGGCGGTTCGGTGACGGAAGACAATCGGTATCTGGCCATCGGTGTCTGGCAGGGGACGAGCCCGAAGAACCGTTTCTTTTACCAAGACCTTCAGGATAAGGACGGGAAAGTCGTGGAGCTGTTGAACAAGAACGATGCCTCATACGATTTCATCGGCAATGCCGGAACGACGTTCTATTTCTTGACGGATCTCGATACGCCGCGTGGTCGCTTGATCGCCATCGATATCACAAAACCTGCGCGCGACAACTGGCGCGAAATCATCCCGCAGACGGAGGAAACGTTGCGCAGTGTGAGTTTCGTGAACAACCAGTTCGTCACCCAGTATCTCAAGGATGCACGCAGTGTGGTGAAGATATTCAGCCGCGAGGGCAAGCCGGTGCGGGAAGTCGTCTTCCCGGGAATCGGGACGGCAGGCGGGTTCAATGGCAAGCGCGGGGATACGGAAACGTTTTACTTTTTCACCGGCTACACCCGACCGGCGACGATGTATCGCTATGATATGAAGACGGGCAAGAGCACGGTCTTCCGGGAGCCTAAGGTGAAGTTCAATCCTGAGGAGTTCGAAACCAAGCAGGTCTTCTATACCAGCAAGGATGGCACGCGGGTACCGATGTTCATCACGCATAAAAAGGGGCTGGAGCTGAACGGCATGAACCCGACGTATCTTTATGGCTACGGCGGATTCAATATCAGCCTGACGCCGTCATTCGCGCTCACGATGATCGCGTGGATGGAGCAGGGCGGGGTGTATGCGGTGCCGAACTTGCGCGGTGGCGGCGAATATGGCGAAGACTGGCATCAGGCGGGCACGAAGCTGAACAAGCAGAATGTGTTCGATGACTTCATCGCGGCGGCGGAATGGTTGATCGCGAACAAATACACCCGACCGGACAAGCTGGCGATCGCGGGCGGGAGCAATGGCGGTCTGCTGGTGGGCGCGTGCATGACGCAGCGTCCGGAGCTGTTCGGCGTGGCGCTTCCGGCGGTGGGCGTGATGGACATGCTGCGGTTCCACAAGTTCACCATCGGCTGGGCGTGGCAGAGTGATTACGGCTCGCCGGATAACGCGGAAGAGTTCAAGGCGCTCTACGCCTACTCGCCGTATCACAATCTCAAGCCGGGTGTGAAGTATCCGAGCACACTGGTCACGACGGGAGATCACGATGATCGGGTGGTCCCGGCGCATAGCTTCAAGTTCGCCGCGCGATTGCAGGAGTATCACGGAGGTAAGAACCCGGTGCTCATCCGCGTGGAGACGCGGGCGGGGCATGGGGCGGGCAAGCCGACGGCGATGCTCATCGAGGAGGCGGCGGACAAACTGGCGTTTGCCATGCATGAGCTGAGTGTGAATAAGTAGGCTGTTCTCAGGCAGCTATTTGCTTGCGCTGGCAGCTTTCTCGCGAACACTAGGGCCTGAATGACCCCGCAGTGTCCAGTGCATACGGTGACGTTTGATGTCGGTGGGACTTTGATCAGTCCTTCACCGTCTGTGGGACATGTCTATGCGGATATCGCGGCCAAGCATGGGGTGAAGGCGGAACCGGCGGCGCTCAATGAAGGGTTTCGCGAGGCTTGGCAGATCAAGACGGACTTCGATTACTCGGAAGAGGCTTGGTATGGGCTGGTGAAGCATTCTTTCGGGCCCTTGGCGGATAAGCTTCCAGAGGCTTTTTTTCCAGCCGTTTACCGGCGGTTCATCGACGCCGAGGTCTGGAGTGTTCATGAGGATGCTCTGGCCGTATTGGATGAGCTGGCCAGCCGGGATTTCAACTTGGGCGTGATCTCCAATTGGGATGACCGTTTGCGGCCTCTGCTCAAGAATCTGAAGCTGACCCCTTATTTTCAGGCCATCACAGTTTCCTGTGAGGTGCAGTTCCCGAAGCCCAATGGGGTCATCTTTGAGCAGGCTTTGCGGAGCTTAGGGGCAGCACCCGGGGCCGTATTGCATGTCGGTGACAGCCGTGAGGAAGATGCGGAAGGGGCGCGGAATGCCGGACTCCATGGGCTGTATCTTGACCGGCAGGGCGCGGGGGATATCCGGGCCCTTACCGAAGTGCCGGGTTGGCTGGAGCGGATGGCGTTGGTGACGGAATGAGATCTTGCCGGGCGTCATACTGGGTATTCTGGCGTATTAGCCCGGGTTACCCTAGGGGAAGGGGGGCTTATACTTTTACCCTCTGCATTGACGCTGGCAAAATTTGACCGTTACATTCCCAAGGTTTGTAAGCCGAGGCCCAGAATGACGCGAATTAAAGAACTGTACATGTGTCAGTGGCCGCGACAAAGCAAAGTTCATGAAGATAATTGACCGCCTTTTCAATTCATCGCTCGGGAAGAAATACCTGATGGCGATTTCGGGCCTGGCGTTATTCGGGTTCATCATCGGCCACTTGGTGGGTAACCTCCAGGTCTTCGGCCCGCCGGAACTCATCAATGGCTACGCGCACTTCCTCAAGAGCAAGCCCGCCCTGATCTGGGGGGCGCGATTGGGACTGCTGGCCATGGTCGCCATCCATATCTACACCGCGGTGAAGCTGACGATGGAGAACAAGGCGGCCCGCCCGGTGCAATATGCGAAGTGGAAGGAGAACGGCGCCAGCAAGTCCTCCCAGTATATGATCCTCAGCGGTTTGGTGATCCTGGCGTTTATCGTCTATCATCTCGCCCATTTCACGGCCCTGCTGCCCGGTATCAACGGTGTGGGTGATTTCACCAAGCTGGAGACGGAGTTCGACGGTCACAAGGTGCCGGATGTTTACGGCATGATGATCCTTGGTTTTCAGGTCTGGTGGGTGGCTTTGTTCTACCTCATCGCCCAAGCGATGCTCCTGATGCATCTGAATCACGGTCTCTCCAGCATGTTCCAGTCTCTCGGTCTGCGGACGTATAGCTGGTGGCCAGTCATCAGCAAGTTCGCCAAGGTGGTCAGTATCGCCATCTTCATCGGCTACATGAGCATCCCGGCCGCGATTTTCCTGCGCATCGTGGGGAAAGATTACGGGGATGCGATCCGGCACAAACTTGAATCTGCTTCTGCGCAAACGTCTGAAATCCAGCTTGCCGCCACTCCCGGAAAGGAGGCTGTGAAGTAACATGGCTACGCTCAATTCCAACATTCCCGCCGGACCGCTGGCCCAGAAATGGGAAAGCCACAAGTTCAAGAACAAGCTGATCAACCCGGCGAACAAGCGGAAGTACAAGATCATCGTGGTGGGAGCCGGTTTGGCCGGTGCCTCCGCCTCGGCCACCCTCGCCGAGTTGGGCTACGATGTGCACAACTTTGTGTTCCATGATTCTCCCCGGCGCGCGCATTCCGTGGCGGCCCAGGGTGGTATCAATGCAGCGAAGAATTACCAGAACGACGGTGACTCGGTGCATCGTCTCTTCTACGACACCATCAAGGGCGGTGATTTCCGTTCCCGCGAGGCGAACGTGCATCGTCTCGCCGAGGTGTCGGTGAACATCATCGACCAGTGCGCGGCTCAGGGTGTGCCGTTTGCCCGTGAATACGGCGGGTTGCTCGATAACCGCTCCTTCGGTGGCGCGCAGGTGAGCCGCACGTTCTATGCGCGCGGCCAGACGGGACAGCAGTTGCTGCTTGGTGCCTATTCCGCGCTCTGCCGCAACATCGCCAATGGCGGCGTGAAGTCCTACACCCACTCGGAGATGCTGGATCTCGTGGTGGTGGATGGTCATGCCAAGGGCATCATCGTGCGTAACCTGCAGACGGGTGAGATCACCCGGCACAACGGTGATGCTGTGGTGCTGGCGACGGGCGGTTACGGCAATGTGTTCAACCTTTCCACTTACGCGCGCGGCTCCAATGTCACGGCGAACTGGCGGGCGTACAAGCGCGGGGCATGCTTTGCCAATCCGTGCTACACGCAGATCCATCCGACATGCATCCCGGTCTCCGGTGACTACCAGTCCAAGCTGACTTTGATGTCCGAATCCCTCCGCAATGACGGTCGCGTGTGGGTGCCGAAGAAGAAGGAAGACTGCAAGAAGAACCCGGCAGACATCGCCGAGCAAGACCGCGACTACTATCTGGAGCGGATGTATTCGGCGTTCGGCAATCTCGCCCCGCGCGATATCGCCAGCCGTGCCGCCAAGACGGTCTGCGACGAAGGCCGTGGTGTGGGTGAGACCGGTCTGGGGGTCTATCTCGATTTCTCCGACGCCATCAGCCGGTTGGGTGAATCCAAAGTCCGTGAACGTTACGGCAACCTGTTCGCGATGTATCATGAGATCACGAACGAGGATGCTTACAAGACGCCGATGCGCATCTATCCCGCCGTTCATTACACGATGGGCGGCCTGTGGGTGGATTACAACCTGATGAGCAACGTCTCCGGCCTATTCGTGATGGGTGAGGCGAACTTCTCCGATCACGGTGCGAACCGTTTGGGTGCTTCGGCGCTGATGCAAGGTCTGGCGGACGGTTACTTTGTGCTGCCCGCGACCATCTCCGGATATCTCGCCACGCAGAAGCCGGACAAGCGGCCGAAGACGGATCATGCGGCCTTCACCCAAGCGGAGGAGGAAGTGCGCAACATGACCAAGATTTTCCTTAGCTCGAAAGGCAAGCGCACACCTGCCAGTTT
>CAZRGY010000312.1:0-2731 GCA_964599715.1 uncultured Verrucomicrobiota bacterium
GGGCGAGATCTTGATGCCGAACGCACCCAACTCCTTGAGCCGTTGGATCACACGAGCTGGTATTTCACCCGTGCGATCGATCTCATCCGGATCCACCTGCTCGCGCAGGAAATCACCCAAGCGATGCAAGAACGCATCACCTTGATCGCGATCTTCGTGACGTTGTTCCGGGAATGGGAACACCTCATCGAAACGCGTTTCCCCCATAAACAGTCCGCTGGCGTACGTGGAGCGGGTACGTTCCGGTTCGCGGGCAGCTTCGGTCATCTCCAGTGCTGCCCGTTGTCCCTCGGACATCTTGGAGGTGTCGATCATCGGTGTGGGATTATCCGCTGCCGGTGTCACCGGTTGGCGGGTTTCCGTGGGTTCCAGAGTTTTCATAAAGCCACTCCTTTCTGGGGATAGAACGTTTCCTGGTTCTGCGCTTTGCGGCGCAAAAGTGAGCAAGGGGTGAAGTAGGCGTCACCCATATCGACTTCGTGTTGCAGCTCCTGCACGACGCGGCTTAGGCCGACCGAATCCGCATACCGCAATGGACCACCGCGGAATGGGGCGAAGCCCGTACCCATCACCATCGCGAAGTCCACGTCTTCCGGAGCCGTGACGACTTCCTCCTCCAGACAACGCGCCGCTTCATTGATCATCAGCAATACCATACGCCGTTGCATATCAAGACGTGATAACCGGCTCGCCCAACCTGGGCTTTGGAACATCTTGATGGCTTCGTTCGGTTCCGGAGTTTTGAGCTCATGCCGGTAAAACCCGTGTTCGCTCTTCTTGCCCAGCAAACCGGCTGCCATCAGGCTCTTCAACACGGTCGGCGTGTTCATCCTATCCGCGAAATGGAGCGCGAGTGTCTCGGCGACATGATGTGCCACATCGATACCCACTTCATCCACCAGCCGCAGTGGCCCCATCGGCATGCCGAACTCCAGCATCGCGCCATCGATATCTGCGATCGCCGCGCCCGCGGTGAACAGCTCGGCGGCTTCCATCAGGTAAGGCATCAGGATGCGGTTCACCAAAAAGCCCGGACTGTCGCTGACCACTACCGGCAGCTTGCCGATCTGTTGCACGAAACGCACGGTGCGCTCCAAGACCTCCGGATCGGTATGATGCCCGACGACTACCTCGACGAGTTGCATCCGATGCACGGGATTGAAGAAATGGATGCCCACGACCCGTTCCGGCGAACGGGATGCTTCCGCTATCTCGGAGACGGACAGGGCGGAGGTATTCGTCGCAAGGATGGTGTCCGGGCCGGTCTCCATCGCGAGCTTGAAGAACAGGTCTTTCTTCAAATCCATCCGCTCTACAGCCGCCTCGATGACGAGGTCCACGTTCTTGAGCGAACCTTCATGGGTGATCGGGAAGATGCGGTCATATCCGGCCCGCGCCTCTGTTCGCGTGAGGATATGGCGTTTCACCGCATCTTCGTAATTCTTATGGATCGCCGTCATGCCGCGCGCGACCGCTTCCGGATTCAGGTCGCGCAGGATCACCGGCAGCTTGCGTGAACTGAGCCAATGCGCGATGCCCGCCCCCATGACCCCTGCGCCGATGACGGCTGCCTGTTTCATGGGGCGCTCCTGAACCAGACTGGTCGCGCGCTTGGCTCCGGCTGCAGTCGCTGGTGCAGAACGCAGACTGAAGCCCGTGGCGGCGTGCACTTTCTTCGCCCGTTCCTGCAGGAAGAAGAGCCGCATCAGGTTATGGCAGGCTTCGGTGTTCGCCAGCAGCAGGATGGCATCCCGTTCGTTCTTCAATGAAGCATGTTCCGGCAAGCCCACGCCCTGGCAAGTGACCTCTAGCGCTTTGAGGACCGCCGGGTAGTGACCGTAAGTATCTCGCATCAATCGTGTGCGCAGATACGGCTGGATCACGCGGGCGGCCACGACATTGGTGGTCAGGAGCACCGGCAGCTTGCGTGAAGCTGGGCGTTTCCCGCGGCGTATCCATTGCCGCGCCAGTTCAAGCAAGCGCTCTTTCGGCGCAGTGCCATCGATGAGCCCCAGCTTCAGCGCCTTGCGGGCCGGGACCGGTTTGCCTTTCAAGATGAGATCGAGTGCCGTTGGCAGTCCCACCAGTTTCGGCAACCGCGTGCAGCCACCCCACGCGGGTAGTATGCCGAGTTGTGTTTCCGGGAAGCCCAGCTTCGTGACCTTGTCGGGCGAGGCGAGGCGGTAATCGCACGCGAGTGCCAGCTCCATCCCACCCCCGACACATGCACCATGGATGGCAGCGACCGTGGGGATTTTGAAGGCCGCCAAATGGGAGAACACGCGCTGTCCCAGTTCGATGAAGTCCGCCAGACCGGGTGACGGAGTATCGGCTGGCGCTTCCACCGAAGTGGACAACGCGTGCAAATCGGCGCCCGCGATGAAGATGGATTTCTTGGCGCTCCTCAGCACCAGGCTGCGCACCCGTTCATCGCGCTCGATGATGCCTAGGTGCTCATCCAGTTCATGCAGGACGGATTCGTTGAAGACATTGGCGGAGCTGCCGGGGCAATCGAACGTGAGCACGCAAACACCGTCAGCCATGATCTCATGTTGCACCGCGCCTCCCGGTGTCGGCGGGGTCATGGGCACCGGCTCAGTCGCACCTTTCCCCGGGGTGGTGACCAGTCGTTCCGTGATCGGTTTCGTTATTTTCATATGCTCCTTTCCAGCCAGACCGCTCCGCCCTGGCCGCCGCCCACACAGAGCGAGACCAGCGCGTTCTTGGCCTG
>CAZRGY010000312.1:2831-5545 GCA_964599715.1 uncultured Verrucomicrobiota bacterium
CCCGGTAAGTTCTTCCAAACGATCCATCGCGAAGACCGGGCCCAAGCCCATGCGTTCAGGATCGCAGCCGCTGTAGGCATATGCCTTCAAGTAACCCAACGGTTCATAGCCAAGCTCCTCGGCCATCTCGCCGCTCATCACGAGCAACGCCACGGCGCCATCGGTGATCTGGGAGGAATTGCCCGCCGTGACCGTGCCGGTGTGCCGTTCAAAGACCGGCCGCAGCTTCGCCAACACTTCGGTGGATTGATCCGTGCGCGGTCCGTTGTCATTCACCACCGGGGACTCGCCCGGCAGATAGACGGGCGTGATCTCCTCCGCCAAGCGTGCCGCTGCTTCCAAGGCTTTCTTGTGAGACTCCACGGCGAAGGCATCTTGTTCCTCACGGGAGACTCCGAGTTCGCGCGCCAGCACTTCAGCGGTTTGCCCCATGTTCATCCCGCAGACCGGATCGGTGAGGCCGAGCAGTAGTCCGACACGCGGATTGAAATCATGCGGACGGAAATTCAGGAGTGCCTGCATTTTTTGCGGCAGGCTCTTCGCCTTGTTGAACCGGGCGAACTTGTCTCCTGCGCTTGAGGGAAAGAGCAGTGGCACTTGGGACATACTCTCGGCGCCGCCCACGATGAACACCTCACCGCGTCCGGCCATCATGTGCTCATACGCCTGCGTGACGGCTTCCATGCCGGAGGCGCAATTGCGATGCACGGTGAGGGCCGGGACACTTTCCGGAATGCCGGAGCGCAAGGCGATGACGCGCGCTACATTCGCCGCATCTGCCGGTTGGGCCACGCAGCCGAAGATGACCTCATCCACCAGCGCCGGATCCAGCCCAGTGCGGGCCAGCAGGGCGTTCACAGCGATGCGACCAAGTTCATCCGCACCGAGTTTGGCGAAGTCCGTGCCAGCTTTGCGGAACGGCGTGCGGATGCCGTCCACGATGGCGAGTAGTTGCGTGTTCATGATGCCACCTCGATTTCTGATTGATGGTTGCGATTGGTGGTTGGGGTGCCGTTGTGCGGTGTCTCAGCCGATGTGGCCATGGCTGTCTTCCCACCCGTTTGCGGACGATGGTCCACCACTTTCTGTTCCTTAAGCTGGGTGCCGACGCCTTGCAGCGCACGCATGGTCGCGGCGTCGTGAAATTCTATGCGGTTCGGCCGGAACTCGGTGCGGGCGGCGAAACGATGATTCAAGTTGCGGATCATCGTTGCTTCCGGCACCTCATCGAGCACATTCACATGGAGGATGACTTCATCGAGTTCGAGTGGATCGTCGTGTTGCTTGCGAAGTTCCAGCTGCCACGCGCCGATACCGGGCGCATCATCCAGCACGTGTTCGAGTTCGTTGAAATCGACAAGCGTGCCTTTCAGCTTGTCCAGATGCATCTCGCGGATCTCGGACCGGCGAGAAATGCGGCCCACGAGTCGGGGAAGACGCCGCTCGCAATAGGGGCAGGTCTCATATGTCAGCCCGCCATCGATGTAATCCCCCGTGCGATACCGCAGCACCACACTGCCCCGGGTATCCAATGGCGTGTAAACGATCTCGCCAGGTTTGCCGTTGGGAACGACCTGTCCGGTCGTGGGGTCAATGACCTCGATGATGCCGGCATCGGGATACAGATGGAAACCCGTGGTCGCTTCATCTACCGCGCAAGGACATTCCGCCCACGCGCATTTGGCTTCGGTGAAGCCGTAGGTGCTCACGATCTCGATATCCGCTGCCTCCATCTCCGAGGCCAGGAGGGCGAGCTTGCGCCGCATGCCATCGGGGACTTTCTCTCCCCCGAGCACGATGCGTTTCAGGTTCGGGCAGCGCACGCCTTCCTGCACCGCTTCTTGCAACACGTGATAAACGAACGTAGGCATGCCGATGAGGACGTCCGGTTGTATCTTACGCAACATGCGGAGATTGCCCTCCGTACCCATCACCTTGCCGCCGCCAGTGCTCAGCATGAAGACGCCGAACTCCGTAGCCCCGTAATGCGTCTGCCAGAAGGCCAGATGCGGCGCGTAAGGGAAAAGGTTTAGCAGTTTGTATTCGATCCGCGCTCCACAGATCTCGAACAATCGCCGACCCGTGGTGGACAGCAGGTCCAGATCGTGACCGGTATAGACAAAGGGCACCGGTTCCGCCGAGCGGCCCGTGGTGCTCGTCATGAAGATGGGACGGAACTCATGTTGCAGCTCGCGCTGCACCGTTTCGCGTCCGTTCAAGAAAGCGTTGAAGATGTTACCCGGACGTCTGGCCAAGACCTTTGGGTCGGGCACCAGTATGAAGTCTTTGTAATTCCCGGGTGCTTCCGGCGTGGCGATGAGATCCATCTTGCTCGTGAAGGGCAGCTGTTGCAGATCCTCCACCGTATGAAAATCATCGGCGGTCAACCCATGTTCACGAAAGACCTCGCGATAGTGCGCCGAGAACGGCAGCACGGTGTGCTTCAGCCAGTCGTGTAACTGGCGGCCTTGCAGACGGCGGATGGTGTGCTCAGGCAGCGACTGCCATCCGGCTTTGAGCTGTGTCAGCGCTTTCATGGGTTTCCTTTCCTCTGACCAGTTTGCGGATCTCATCGAGCTGTTCCAGGGCGGCCAGACGTCCCAGGGAGATGTATTTCGCGGGTTTGCTGAACTCATGCCACTTGCCGTCACAGGCGAGCGGGCGGAGCACCACATCCGCCTGGCGGGAGAGCTGGATGTGCCCCATCTCGCTTT
>CAZRGY010000313.1:0-5543 GCA_964599715.1 uncultured Verrucomicrobiota bacterium
TGGCGGCGGCGGTGTTTGACATGAAGGTACTCATGATCACGGTGGCCGCGACCAGCACGGAGACCACGACGAAGCTGCTGCTGCCGGGACCTAGCGGCAGGGCTTGCACGATGAGTTTGTCCAGGCCGGTCATCTGCATGCCTGCACCGAGCGAGATGCCGCCCGCGATGAGGATGAGGACGTTCCATTCCAATGAATTGACGTCTTTGCGGTCCAGCAGGTTGGTGCTGGTAAAGGCGATGGCGGGAACGAGGGCGACCACGGCGGCCGGAAGGCCGTGAACCTTGTCGGTTAGCCAGAGCAGCACCGTCACGATGAAGATGACCACGACAAACCAGCCTTGGCGGGAAATCGTGGGCTTTTCCAGTCGGACCGCCAGACCGGTCGTGGCCGGGCGGTAGAAATACCAGAGCAGCGCCCAAGTGGCGGCGAGGATGACCACCACGAACGGGGTGGCGATCAGCATCCATTGCAGGAAACCGACTTCGTAACCGGATTTCTGCAGGAAGCCGGTGGCCACGGCATTGGGCGGCGAACCGATGGGCGTGCCCATGCCGCCGATGTTCGCAGCGAAAGGCACGGCGAGCACCAACCCCTTCCGGAAACGTTCGCCCGCCGGCATCTGCGCCAGCATGGGGCTGACCAAGGTGATCATCATGGCAGTGGTGGCCGTGTTGCTCATGAACATGGAGAACAGGGCGGTGACACAGAGCACGCCCGCGAGGACCAGGGCCGGGCTTTGTCCGAAGGGCTTGAGCAACAGGGCGGACATCGATTTGTCCACCCCTACTTTGACGGCAGCCTGGGCGAGCAGGAAGCCGCCGAAGAACAGGAGCAGGACCGGATCGGCCGCAGCCGCTACAATCTCGCGAAAGCCGGGGGCATTGTCGGATTCAAAACCGACACCAGACCAATTGCCGGGATTGGCCAGAAAGACGATCTGTAAGCCGAGCACCAGCAGGGAGGTGGCAAAAAGCGGGAGCGCCTCCGTGACCCACAGCAAGGCGGCCAGCACGAAGATACCCGCCATAAAGGCGGCTTCTTGCGGGACGTCGGGACGGTTCGACAGCCATCCGCCCACCAGCAAGGCCGCGGCGAAACTGCCGATCAGTCCGGCCCAATTCCACCAGACTGGAGGTTTGGCTTCGGTATCCTTCATGGTCCGGGCAAGCTAGACCGGGAAGCGGCGGGTTGGCCATGTCTTTTTTGTGATTTGCTGAACACTTGATCGTCCGGTTTCGTCGAACTGGCCGGAACGAACTTGCGCGCCCGAGGTGCGCCCATTATGTTGCCCATCATGAAGAAGCTGCTCCGATTTTTGCCCCTGATTGCGCTGGTCGCAGCCACCAATTTGCCGGCGCAGGACCCCACCACCCGTGCCCGTGAGATCGCAGACCGTCAGGAAGCGGCGGAACGCTACAACCGGCTGAATGCTCAAGTGGAAGACCTATTGACGGCCAATGCCGATCTGCAACGCAAGATCGGCGCTTTGGAAAATGAATTACGCAAGACACGCGCCGAGTTGTTAGGCGAGATCAGCAAGGCCGAACGCAAGGTTGATGAAGGCAGCGGCAAGTATGTCTCCCAAGACCAGCTCAAAAAGCTGGTGGATGCGGTCAACGATCTCGACAAGAAGCGCGTGGAGGATGACAAGAAGATCCTCGAGCAGATGCGCAGTGCTCTGAAGGGCATTTCCATGTCGGCCCCGGCGCCAGCACCTGCCCCTGCTAGACCCACTGTGGACCCGGCTCCGACCGGTCCGCTCAAAGGCTTTGAGCATGTGGTGCAGAGCGGCGAGACCTTGTCCACCATCATCGAAGCTTTCAATGAGGCCCTGAAGGAAAAGGGTGTGAAGCAACGCATCACGCTGGATTCTGTGCTCAAGGCAAATCCCAAGCTGAAGCCCACCCAGATGGGCATCGGCACCAAAGTGTTCATCCCGGACCCCACGCAGGAATAAATCCGTGCCGGATCGCTCTGACAGACAGGTGCGCATGCGATGAATACTCCTTCGGAACAGGGCCGGTCATTCTTGGGGAAACTTTTCTCCCAGAAAGCGATGCGCCGGATGCACCTGTATCTCGGCTGCTTCTTTACCCCCATGCTGCTGTTTTACATCCTCACGGGATGGCTGCAGGTGGTGGATACGGACCGGTTGAAATCCCCGATGGATGCGGAGACGGTCATCCAAAAGATCCGCACCGTGCATGTGGATCAGGTCTATCCCGGCGAGGATGAGTTCTCCAAGCCTTCCTCCCCCAAGCTCTTCAAGGTGATCACCATCATCATGTGCATCGCCGCCACGGTGACCATTCTGCTCGGCGTGTTCCTGGCTTTCAAAACCCTCCGGAACCAATGGCCGGTCTGGGTCTCCCTGATTCTGGGCATTCTGTTGCCGATCCTGCTGCTCTGGCTGGGGCAGGGCAGGTGAACTGCGCCTGTTCACGGTTCTCCTTTTGCCTTTCGTCCCGTCTTCAAGACTGTTAGAAGCTCCGTCATGTCGGCTCAACTCACGATCGGTTTTCTCGGCGCAGGCAAGATGGCCACGGCGCTGGCGAAGGGTTTTATCCAGTCCAAACTGACTTTGCCCGACCAGTTGGTGGCCAGTGATGTCTATGAAGCCGCGCGGCTGGCGTTTGCCCGGGAAACGGGGGCGCATGCCTCGGCCACGAATGCCGAAGTGGTGCAGGCCGCCAATGTGCTGGTGCTGGCCGTGAAGCCGGACCAGATCGCGGATGTGCTCGGAGAGATCAGCCCTTTGCTCACGCCGAACCACCTCATCATCTCCATCGCCGCCGGAGTGACGCTCGCCAAGCTGGAGAAGCCTTTACCAGCCGGCAGCCGGGTCATCCGGGTGATGCCGAACACGCCGGCCTTGATCGGTGCGTCCGCCTCGGCGTTCGCCTTGGGTGAAGCCGCCACGGCAGAGGATGCGAAGCTGGCGCAGAAACTTTTCTCAACGGTTGGACTGGCCTTGCAGGTGAAGGAATCTTTGCTAGATGCCGTCACTGGTCTGAGTGGTAGTGGTCCGGCCTATGGCTATCTCATGATCGAAGCCCTCAGTGATGGCGGTGTGGCCGCAGGCTTGCCGCGCGAAGTCGCTACCCGGTTGGCCGCGCAGACTTTGCTGGGTGCCGCCCGCATGGTTTTGGAGACGGGCATGCATCCGGGCGCGCTGAAGGATATGGTGACCAGCCCCGGTGGGACGACCATCGATGGCATCCATGAACTTGAGAAAGCCGGTGTCCGTGCCGGTCTGATGAACGCCGTCCGGGCGGCGGCTGATAAATCGCGCAAGCTTGGCCAAGGCTGAACTTTTTCCGTTTTCAACTTCTTAAATCGTCCGCAGACTGATTGCACATGAGTGACCGCGTTCCTTACCTGGACCTTTCCGCCCAGATGCGCCCCTTGCGCGCGGAGATCGATGCCGCCTTGGCCCGTGCCCTGGATAACAACACATTCTGCCTTGGCCCGGATGTCGTTGCCTTCGAGAAAGAGTTCGCCGAGTTCTGCGGCGTGAAGCATTGCATCGCCATGAACAGCGGCACTTCCGCGCTGCACATCGCCCTGATGCTCCTGAACGTGGGCCCCGGAGACGAGGTCATCACCACGCCCTATACTTTTGCGGCGACGAGTTGGGCCATCTCCTATGTCGGCGCAAAGCCGGTGTATGTGGATATCGATCCCGAGACGTTCAATCTGAACCCGGCGCTGGTCGAGAAGGCCATCACACCGCGCACCAAGGCGATCCTGCCGGTGCATCTCTACGGGCATCCGTTTGACATCGAGGCCCTGACGGCCATCGGCAAGAAGCACAACCTGCCCATCGTGGAAGACGCGGCGCAGGCGCATGCAGCGACCTTCAAGGGCCAGCGCGTGGGTGGCTTTGGTGCCTCGGCGTGTTTCAGTTTTTATCCGGCGAAGAATCTAGGGGCCATCGGTGAGGCAGGTGCGCTGGTCACCAATGATGATGAGGCGGCGGTCCGGGCGAAGGCCTTGCGCGAGCATGGCTCCAAGCTGCGCTATCATCATGATGAAGTCGGTTTCAACTACCGCATGGAAGGCATCCAAGGTGCGGTGTTGCGGGTGAAGCTCAAGCATCTTGACGCGTGGACGAAGCGGCGGCAGGAGATCGCGCATCAGTACCAGGAATTGCTGAAGGACACGACGCTGATCCTGCCGTATGAGAGCGCTGGATACGACAGTGCATGGCATCTCTTCACGGTACGTCATCCGCGCCGGGATGAATTGAAGGCGTATCTGGAAGCCAATGGCGTCGGTAGTGCCATCCATTACCCGCTGCCGTTACACCTGCAGGAGTGCTACAAATCACTGGGCTACAAAGCAGGTGATTTCCCGGTCTCTGAATCGGCGGCGCAAACCTGCCTCAGCCTGCCGGTGTTCCCGGAGTTGACGGATGAACAGGTGGCCCGGGTGGCGAAGGTGGTGAAGGGTTTTTTGGCGCAATAAGTAGCTCTGGCACCCCTTCAGGGTGCTGCCATTAATACGCTTCATCCGGTGGTGTCACCCGCTGGGGCGGGTTCAACCACCGGCTACAAGCTTTTATCCCTCCGGGATAAAGTGCAGTTGCATTGCGTAGCACGGCTTACTTCTTCATCAGATAGGCGAACAAGTCCCGCAGCTGCTGCTCATCCAGTGCGTCCACGAGGCCTTCGGGCATGAGAGAGGTGTGGGAGGCTTCGAGTGTCTTCACCTGTTCGCGCGCGAGACGGATCTTGTTGCCGGTGGGGTCTTTGATGCTGATGAACTGCGGTGTGTTCTCCTCGAGAAAACCGGTGATGGCCTGGTCGTCCTTGGTGGTCACGTTGAAGACGGTGAATTCCTCGCGGATGCCGAGGCTGGGATCGATTATGGCCGGGAGCATGAAGTCCAGATTGTCGCGCTCGTAACCGGTGAGTTCGGGGCCGATCTTCGCGCCTTCACCAAAGAGCGTGTGGCAGGTGGCGCAAACCAAAGTGTAAATCTCCTTGCCGGCTGTGGCATCGCCTTTGCCTTTCGTCAGTAGAGTGCGCACGGAAGCAATCTTGTCCTCGATCTCCTTCGGGCTTTGGCGCAGGCGACCCCAATGTTTCTGAATAAGCGCATCCAGAGTCGCATCCTTGTGATTTTGGATGGCGGCCAAATGGATGGGCGAAATCTGTTCGGGCTTCAACGTGCCCTTGTCCACCACGGCGAGGAGTTGTTGCGACCATTCTTTGCGGCTGGTGAGGATGGTCTGGGCGGTGGCGCGCAGTTTGGCGTTCAGGGCGGGATACAAGTCCAGAACGGTGCGGGCGATCTCGGCATTGCCGAAACGTTGCAAGGCGTTCAGCAGGTCGAGACGGAAGCTATCGGATTTCTCTGTGCGCAGAAGGTTCAGGAAAACTGGCACGGCACTCGTGACCTGCCGCTCGGAAAGCAGAGTGAGATACTGGCGGCGATCTTTGGAGGGCGTCTTTGAATCGGCCACTTTGTCCAGGGCAGCTTGCGCGGCCTGTTCGTAACCAAGGCGCGTGGCGAAGCTGATGAGCGTGCCACTTGCC
>CAZRGY010000314.1:0-5512 GCA_964599715.1 uncultured Verrucomicrobiota bacterium
CGCGCAATAATCTTCCCGGCACCACACGGCGGCTCTTGATGACCAACTCCGTCTCCGTCCGCAGAAGCACCGCGCCGATCTCCAACATCCACTTGGTCGCGGGCAGACCGAACGGCGCTCCGCATACTTCCCGAAATGTCCGCATCATCTCAGCATTCGTCACCGGATTCGGTGCCGCCAGGTTCACGATGCCGCTCACGTCCCCGCGGGCGAGCAACCATTCAATCGCCCGGCAGAAATCCACCTCGTGTATCCACGACATATACTGCCGCCCATCGCCCATCTGACCACCGAGTCCGAAACGAATCATCCGGCGCATCACCGGGAAGACGCTGTTACGCCCGTGCCCCATCACCATCGCCGAGCGTAAGGCCACCTTACGTGTCCCGGGAGTCTTGGCTTCATTGAAAACCTTTTCCCACGACGTAGCCACTTCAATCGAGAACGCATCCTTGGCCTCCGGTGTTGCCCCGATCTCTCCATCCTCATCCCAAGCCGGGCCATACGTATGCTTGTAGATCGTCGCCGTGCTCGAGTTCAGCCATACCTTTGGCGGCTGGGCACAACACGCAATGGCCTCACCCAACACGCGCGTGGAATCGATCCGCGAATCCATGATGAGCTGCCGATTCGTCTCCGTATATCGGCAATCCACCGAGACACCCGCCATATTGATCAGCGCAGTCGCGCCGTCCAACTCCTTGGCCCAAGCGCCCAACGTGCGACCGTCCCAACCCACTTCCCGCCCATGCGGACAAGTCGGGCTGGGACGGCGCGTCAGGATCACCACCTCCGCCTCCCTGGCCGTAAAATACTCTGCCAGCACCCGCCCCAGAAACCCGCTTCCTCCCGCGATAATGATTTTCAGTTTCATAACCCGATTTCCCCCGTTTCTATTCGCGCCAATTCGCGAAATTCGCGTCAACCCCTACGCTTTCCCAAACATCGCCTGCCAGCAAAGGCAATCTTCCCGCCCAAATCCTTTCGCTGCTGGTAATCCTTTCCGGATCTGTGCCTCGGTGAAAGCCGTCTGGGGACGAAGATCTTCAGGCAATTCCTCGGCATAGGGCTGGGGCACGACGACACCTTCCGAAAGGATGCGTACCTGAGCGGTCGAGACTAGGGGAATGGTCATCACGCGTTCCAGCACCCACCCAAACGCATAATGAAACCATAGAGGCGCACGAAACCAGAACGGTCGCTTGCCCACCACCCCCGCCACCCGCCGCACTGCCGTGCTGAGCGTCATCTCCTCCGGTCCGGTCACCGCCACGGTCGCCTTCGTCAACCGCCTCTCCACCAGGGCGGCGTGGAGAATGGTGATGATATCCTCTACCGCCGTGGGACGCACCAGTTGCTCCCGCATCCCCACGAACGCGAACAGCGGAAATGTATGAAACGCATGGCTAAGGTGATCCAGCATGTGATCGCCCTCGCCGTAGATGACTCCCGCTTTGAGAATCGTGTAATCCAAGCCTGAACTGCGGACGATCTCCTCCGCCGCCCACTTCGATTCATGATACCCCGAGCCACAAGCGGGCCTTGCTCTCAGAAAGCTCATCAGCGTGATTTTCTTCACGCCGGCCTTTTGTGCCGCTGCGACCACGTTCTTCGTCCCTTGCACATGCACTCGGGCATACGTTTGCTCACCGATCTCACGATTGATTCCCGCGCAATGCGCCACCGCATCGCACCCGACGAATGCTTCCGCCAAGGCGGTAATATCATTTGTGCCAACTGGCCGGAAGCTGATGTGCGGTAGTTGCACGGTGCGCTCATCGCGTTTATCTATTCCCCGGGCGATGAGCACCACCTCATGTCCCTCCGCCACCAGCCTCCGCGCCAGATGCTTCCCCACAAAACCAGTTCCACCCGTGATCGCGATTTTCACAAGGCACCACCTTTCCACGCCGCCAGCGCATACACCACGGTGAAATACACAAACACCGCATTCGTGCACCAGTAACCCACGTGCATCAGCTTGCTCGTCAGGTAAGGCGTCATATCAAAGATGAACACCGCTACCACAATGCGTAACAGCCAGAACAACGCGAGAAAGACGAGCACGCCTCGCGCCATCGTCGTGCCCATGACGAGTTGCCCTGCCATGAGATAGGTGAACAGCCCGAAACCGATCACGCAGGCACCGATGAAAGTGTAGTACACCCAGAACAGGCTGTTGATGAACGGCGGTAATGGCGCGAGATGCCGCTTGATGCCGACCACCTGCGGCATGAGCAGCCCGGCGCTGAGGATGCCGAGGTGCATCAGCCCCGCCGCTTTCAACAAGTTGACCAATAGTTCCGCATTCATATTGCCTCCATGATTTCAGTTTAGGGTTTCCAACATCGGTAAAATGACATTCCGCAAAAAGGGTGGGGGAAACAGCAGGGCGATGGGCCCTGCGGTCACGATCAGCACAAAGCACCAGCCTTTGAAACCGTGACCCAATCGCCAGTTCCGGCCCAAGGTGCTACGCTCGAATTCTACCCCGAGCCCTTGCAATAGAAAATACAGCGTGGGCAATCCGTAGCCGCCACCAGCGGGCACCGTGATGACCAGCTCATGGATCAATCCCGATGCGAGGAAGACCAGCAGCATGGCCACGCGAACGCCGAACCGTTTCGCTGCCGGGCGGAAGAGGTAACGGTGCATGAGATCATGAAAGCCGCTGTTCCAGCGCCGTCCCCAGAACTCAGTCAGGCTCGTCGCCCGCATGGGATTATCCATCAAGGGCTTCACTGCGATACGCCTTGTTTGCCACCCCAACGCCAGCAACCGGAACAGGCCGAAATGCAGGAGGAGAATGACACCCAGCATGCCGACCATGGCGCGAGCAACCCAATGTGCTTCCCCGATCCTTGGCACCACCACCCAGATCAGGGCCGCACCGTGGAACGTCCGGAACAGCGCGTGGAGCCAGGCTTTCTTCGCCGGTGCCGGGAAGTCCAGTGCTGGTTGTCCGAATGGCTTCGGGTCCATCCCCGGCCACAGGAGCAAGTATCCGAGTGCTCGATTTCGATTCATCGTGGCCAAGGCCGGTCCGGCTTCCACCAGTGTCAAAACTTTGCATCCCGCAAACAGCGCGAACGCCAGCACCCACATGAACACCCACGCGGGCAATTGTTCCCGCACGCCGAACGGCAAGGCCGCCAGGCACACGAGTAGAATCATCGCGCAGGTTTTGTGAGTGGTCGTATTCATGGCAGGTCCATAAAAGGGATGGTGCGATGATGCACCGGCCGGTGCACCTTGCAGTGGCCGCCCACGCAATGCCGGTGCGCCGCCGTGTAGCGATAGTAGCGGTCCAAGGCGCGATAGATGAGCGGCAGCCGCGCCAGCGGCACCAGCCAACGGGTGAACCAGTCGTATCTGGCGAATTCCAGATACGCCTCCACTCCGCGCAAGACCCGTCCGTCCGTGCAGAGCAGGTGCATCTCTTCCATCAGGTCGGCCCGCGTCACTTTTAGTGTCGGCGCCACCCAGGTGGCCTGCAGCGGCACCAGCTCAAATCCGCGCCGGTGGAGCAGGGGACCGAACCGCTGCGCCAACCGCTGACACATCGGGCATTCACCATCGAAGAAGACCGTTCCGTTAATCGTGTCTGTAATTTCAGTATTCACAGAAATGTCCTTTCAAAAAAAGGGGACTAGCCCCCGCCGATTCCCAACAACCGCAAAACCTTGTCCCCCAGCTTCACAAAGCGGACCACGGCATTCGTGGGCCAGGTGCGGATTTGCTGATACCACGCCGTCGTCGTCTCAAAGAAATCCCGCATCGCATGGATGCGCTCGCCGGTGTAGGTATCTTTCGTTTTCCCATCTTCCAGCTCGATGAGGCACTCGCGCAGCATTGTGAGCGTAGGGTCGATCTCACGCTTCTTCCGCTCATCCAGCACCACGCGGAACATCTCCCACACATCCTTCATCGATTCGAAATGATCCCGCTTATCCCCCAGCACGTGCACCAGCTTCACGATGCCCCAACCCTGCAGCTCCTTCAGGCTGTTGCTCACGTTCGACCGCGCCACCGCCAGCGTTTCCGCGATCTCCTCCGCATTCAGCGCCTTGGGCGAGAGGTAGAGCAGGGCATGGATCTGGGCCACCGTCCGGTTGATACCCCACCGCGTGCCCATCTCTCCCCAGTGGAGGATGAACTTCTGTTGGACTGGAGTGAGGGTGTTCATTTGTTTTCAGTTATTTCTGTCTAAACAGAAATTAAAGAATTGCAGGCTTCATGTCAAGGGGGCACCTAATAAAAAAGAACGGGCAAGCCGATATCCTCAGCTTGCCCGATTGCATGATGATTGAAACCTTACGCCGCGTAGTGTCGCACGATCAGATCATTTTGGATCCATAGCAGCTTGCTGAAAGCGCGGATGGCGGCGGTCTTCGCGTCGTTGGGGATGTCAAAGCTCATGATGGTAGCGTTCACCGCATCGGCCACGAAGCCCATGAGCGAATTCATCTGGATGAGCGGCACGTTCAAATGCGGATTGCCCGCCTTGGGCGTGTGCATCTTGCCGACGAAATCCAGGTAGTTCACCAGCTTGCCGTCGTAAGGAGCCGTTACAAGCTTCTCCAAGTAACGGGCGAGGTGCTGCTTGCGGAACTGGATCTGCGGATGATCCATGGTCAGGCTCTCCACAGAAGTGGGGGTGTCACCGGTGTAACCATCCTGGCGCGGGACAAAGTGCCTCCAAGTGGCGTCGTACCCGATGAGCTTGCTGTAAACGGCATCCACCAGGCCCGGCACCAATGGCGCGAGCAGGGGAGCGGCTCCATGGATGACCTTGATATCATCCGGCCCAAAGCCGATGAACTCGCAGAGATAGTTAAAGCGATATTCCAGATCTGATTCCAACCTTGGTTCGTCAATTTTCTTCATAATGTTTTGTGTCCATTCACGCCCGGCTGCGGAGCAACTAAGCTTCCCCAAGCAGCCAGCGATCGGTTCGCATCAATGGACGACAGATCGTGGCTGCTGTTAAGCGCGTGAATTGTTTAAACATGTACATAATTTGCCTCTTTAAGCATGCCAAGCTAAATCTGCGGCCAAGGACCGGTTAACGGGTCCAATCCAGCCACTTCGTGAAGAGAGATTTCACAGCGGGGGTAAGACGGGTGCGGTTGTAAGCATCGCCGCATTTGCGAATGGCTTCCGCGAGAGTGGGGTAGGGGTGGATGACGCTCGCCAGACGGCCAAGCCCCATGCCACCAGCTATCGCGACGCTGATTTCACTGATCAAATCACCAGCATGTGGGCCCACGATTGTGGCGCCGATGATCTTATCACTATCCGCCGGGACGAGTATCTTTACGAAGCCTTGGGTCGTGCCATCGGTCAGTGCGCGGTCCAAGGTGGCGAAGGATTGGGCAAAGACGCGAACCTTCAAGCCGCGTGCTGAAACTTCTGCCTCGGTCAATCCGACTTGTGCCAGTTCCGGTTCGGTATAGGTGCAGTGCGGGATGGTGAGGGCGCTGAGTTTTTTGCGACCGAGGAACAGGGTGTT
>CAZRGY010000315.1:0-5489 GCA_964599715.1 uncultured Verrucomicrobiota bacterium
ACGGCCGACCACATCCGTGCGGGTGAACTTGGTGCCGGGAAAACTATCCTTCCGAACGGCGGCTCTTTCCTGAAGATAGACACCGTTTTTCATATCCGTCAGATACACTGCAGCACCTACTGCCGCTTTACCATTCGGCAGCCGCACAGTCGCCGTCGGTCCGGTGCCCTTGCGTAATTTGAAAACGAGATTGGTACCGGTGGCGGGAATGGCTCCGGAAGATTCCGGCAGATAGCCTGCCGCCTCCACCATGACCGCTGGTAACTGACGTTGATTGCTGAAGTAAATCGTGAACTGCCCGTTAGTACCGATGGTCTTGCGGTTGGGCATCCAGACGACCTCCTGCGTACGGTAATTTTCCAAGCGCCCTTCCACCACGGTGAATTGCGACAGCGGTTGGCCACTCTCCGCATCCAGCACTGTGCCATTGACCTGGATATCTCCCGTCTTGGCGGAAGCTTCCACCCCGCGCAAAGGCTCCTGTCGCACCATGCTCTGATCGCCAGGCAGGCGCTCGGTGGTTCGATCACCAAACTCGAGTTCTATCACCAAGTCCGTCTTGTTTGTCACGAGCGTGCCCAACAGACTGGACCGGTTCAATGGGTCCAAGCTGGCATTTCGCGTGGAAAGCCGATACCCCGGCACGCGCGCAGATACACTGATTGATTCCGCCGGGACACCGGTGAAACGGAAATGACCGGTGGCATCTGTTTCTCCCTGCTGGCTATCCGCCACATTATAGCGGCCCAAAAACACCCTCGTCTTCTCCGGCACCGCCTTGCCATCGGCCAATCTGACCTGGCCGGCCAACACAAAGGCCGGTTTGACCTCCAGATCGCCCAAGTCCAGCCGCGTGCCATCTTGTCCAGACCTGACGATCTGACTCTTCACAGTCCCCAAATCACCCAAGGATTTCATGTGGGCATAAAGCTGGTAGGCATACTTGGGGGGAATGTTCACGAACAGAAAACGCCCTTCCGAGCTGGTAGCCACGGTGAAGCTGCCGATGTAGTACTCGGCGTTGCGATCCGCGCCCGAAAGCCCGATCTCCACGCCACCCAAAGGTTGCCCATCTTTTACCACCCGGCCAGTGACAGTCACTCCTTCTACCAGTTTGAATTCACGTATCTCATCCCCGCTGGCGACCGAAGGGAATTTGGCCCGGGCAAAATTCCGGGCTTCAATCTCGAGTCCGGTGGCGACAAAAGGCAACGCCCCGCGGATCACAAACAAGCCTTGGTCATCCGAGACGGCCATCGGATCGATGTCACGGTTGCCGCCATACTGGGTCCGGCCATCACGGGTAACCCCGTTGATCTCGACCAAAGCACCAGCAATCGGCCGGCCTTGAGAATCCACCACTCGTCCGCGCAAACGTCTATTGGGAGCCGAGCCTTCATAAGCCGCCTTCAAGGCGGTTTCGACCGGCCCGTTCTGGGGATCGACTTTGGATACCTGCTTGGGCTGATGCCCGGGCGCCGCCACCAACAGGCCGAAGGTCAAAGTGGGATCAAGTTCCTTGAGTTCGTATGCCCCATCACCTCCCGTGGTAGCCCGCTTACGGCAATCCTCGTAACAGGACGGGCAAAGGATACCGATGCCCTGCTTGGGAGCGGCTGTCTGGACAAAGACCGTAGCCCCAGCCAAGGGTTTCCCATCCGAGCCTTTCACCACACCAGATAAAGCTGCCTTGGGGGTGTCAGCGGCGGACAACCAGCCAATGGTCATCAGTAAAAAACTGGCTGCCAAACATCTGGCCAGCTTGCGGAAATGCAGCATTTGCATGATTATTCCTCCTTCGGTCTGTGACACGATTAATGGGTATGGCAGATACCTAACACATTATTATCAAAGTCGCTACCAACATTTGACTCACAATCGCGGCGTAGAATTCGTTAAATTTAACCCGAACTCAGGCGGTTCAGCTTCGATGTGCCCGTCAGCGAAAGCCACCACTCCCCTCTTCGCATGACGCGATGAGATCAGATTCGTCTTCACCCCGGCTGGCACCCAACGGGAATCATCAATGGTTTCCCGATCCTCCTCCACGAACATCATCTTGGCTGTGGGATTGCGGATCTGGCTGGTGTAGAATGGATACACCTGCTTGTCCAAGGTGACGATGCTCGCCATGCCCAGATTGAATTTCTTGTCGTCCAGCGGGTTCTCCTCCAAGTCATAGCTTGTTAGCGCGTAGCTGTAGCGATAGGGATCGCCGGGGAGTATTCCCTTGGTTTGCAGATCTCGGGCATCAGAGTCTGCCGGACAGGTGAAGAGGCGTGGATTGAACTCACTAACGTACTTGGCGAGCGAACTGTTCGAGATATCCCGGCCGTAATGCCACCAAATCCAGTCGGCATCTTGCGGACCATACTTGGTGGTCGAGCCGGGCGTGGGAAACTGGTCCTTATTGTCGCCATGATACATCACCATGGCATAGGTGAGCTGCTTCAGGTTATTGCGGCAAAAAGCCTGTCGTCCCTTGTCCTTGGCCCGGCCCAAAGCCGGCAATAACAATGCCGCAAGGATGCCGATCACCGCGATCACCACCAGCAATTCAATCAGGGTGAATGCGTAAGCTCTTTGCAAACGATGAATGTGAATCCCCATGCTTAATACTCCTTGCCTTCCTTCACTTCAGCCGCTTTTCCTCCGGGTCAAGAGCAGTGTGACCGAAACGCCAGTGATCAATCCACACACGCCTAATGCGATGCCTACCCACGCTGGGAGCGCGGTCTTGCTGCCACCTCCACCTCCGCCACTAGCGCTGGCTTCCGCTGAACTGCTGGACGGTTCGGATAATTGGGTCGTGACCTCCGCAGGCTCCTTGGGATTACCGCGCAACAGCACCCGACGGATCATCACCCCATTGGTATTCATGGCCCCGGTGGTCATGCCCACTTCATGGAAAACATTATAGACTCCCGGCGGATCTTGCTTGTCCTCCGGACTGGCAGAATCGATGCCCGTGGCAAAGGCCACCCCATCCAGTTTGCCCACCACCAGAATGCCTTGGTCATGCCGGGTAAGCACCATGGAGATGGTATGCCAGTCATCTTTCAGCGGCGGAAGCGAAGCGCCTTGCGCCGCGCGCAGGAAGACCTTGTCCGAACCACCCGCCACGGAACCCATCGTGCCCAACTCTTTGAACGCGTCCCCTTTCCCGCCCATCTGCGGGATGGCCACGTAATAACCGGGATCATCCGTATACGGGCCCATGCTGTGCTCTTGGGAAGGTGTGCCTCCGTTGTTGAACAGGCCGATGCGGATCTCGGTGCCTTTGGTGGCCGCCTCGAGGAATTTGAATTCCACCGAAAGCTCAAGCAGGTCACCCACTTTGTTCCCCAGCGTCAGGCCAGAGCCTGTACCTGCCTTGGAACCCGGATTCAGATCAAACACACCGACGAAAGTGGGATAGTTCCCCATGGGCCGGACCCGCAGGTATTTGGGCGGCATCAACTCGCCGGGCTTGGCGTCAACTATCAGGTCATACCGGACGTTTTGGACATAACGCCAGTTCAGGTCCAAGGAACCGGTACGGTCTTTGGTCCCATCGGAAAACTGGTCATCCAGAATGACCGATTCGTTGTCCGCGGAAAAAACCGTTCCTCCTGCACTTATCAAGACAAGCACAGCACTCCACCAGAAACTCCTCCAAGGCTTCATCAGTGGGAGGACGCTAACGAGCTGGGAGTATTCAGTCGATTACAAAATACCCCTATCAAAGGAAAACACGCGCTGGCTTGACACTTTGGCAAACGGTTCGGGATATTAGCGCGACATCAGCCCGGTAATTGTCTGGCCTTGGCACCTTGTGCGTGCCCAGAGAGACGCCTGACGCCCCGGGCCTATTGGAAGCTGTTTGCATGGATATCGTGTTCAAATGCCCGGTCTGCCAGCAGGAACTGGCAGTGGAATCGTCCCTCGCCGGGGCAGAGCTAAGCTGCCCTTCTTGCGAGAAGCCCATCACCATCCCTGCGACAACGGATGCTCCCGAGGCCAAAACGGTGGCGCAGGCAGATACCATTTTCCTCACCAAATCTGAAGCCTCCCCCACCCCTAACAAACCCATCCGCGTGTATCCCATCGGCAAGACTCCTCCCACCGAGATATCCCATCAGGACGCCAAGCTGGCGATGAAGCTTTCCGATGCCGTCCGGAATATCCGGACTGAAGTGGCCAAGAAGATCGTCGGTCAGGACGACGTCATCGAGCAATTGCTCATCGCCATCTTTGCGCGCAGCCATTGCTTGCTGGAGGGTGTGCCCGGTCTGGCCAAGACCTACATGGTCAAGAGCGTGTCCGAGGCGATGAATTTCTCCTTTCACCGCGTGCAGTTCACGCCGGACCTCATGCCGGCCGACATCACCGGCACGGATGTCATCCAGGAAGACCCGGTGACGGGCCAGCGCAAACTGACCTTCCTCAAAGGACCTATTTTCGCCCAGATGATTTTGGCGGATGAGATCAACCGCTCACCACCCAAGACTCAAGCGGCCCTGCTGGAAGCGATGCAGGAACATTCTGTGACCGTGGGCGGACAGACCTTCAAGCTGGACGAGCCGTTCTTCGTGCTCGCCACGCAGAACCCGGTGGAACAGGAAGGCACGTATCCCCTGCCCGAGGCGCAGCGGGACCGCTTCATGTTCCATGTGAAGGTGGGTTATCCGAACCGCGAACAGGAACGCGAGATCATCCGCCGAACCACCAGCGCCTTCACCTCGGACATCGTGCCGGTGCTCACGGGTGAGGAAGTCATCGAGTGCCAGTCCATCGTACGCAAAGTGCCGGTGCCGGATCATGTGCTGGATTTCGTACTGGATCTCGTCCGTCGCAGCCGACCGGATGAAGATGACGCCCTGCCTTTCATCAAGGAACTCGTCGCTTGGGGTCCCGGACCGCGCGCGTGCCAGCAACTCGTGCTGGGCGGCAAAGTCCGCGCCGTGCTGCAAGGCCGTTTCCATGTCACCATCGATGACATCCAAGCGCTCGCCTATCCTGTGTTGCGGCATCGCATCGTCCCGACGTTCAACGCCGAGGCAGAAGGCATCGCCGTGGACACTATCATCGGAAAGATTCTGGAAGCGATTCCGAAGGGCGAAGCGAAGAGCGTGCTGTGATGCGTAACATTCTTGCTTGTAAAAAAGACTGAGAGTAGCGTGCCAACATGAGTGATAAGGACATAGTGATCGAAGCGCTCCGCAAACTGCCAGAGTCGGCCACGCTGACTGAAATCAGCGAGGAGATTGCCATATTGGCCGCCATCAGCCGGGGGGAAAAGGCTGCCGATGAAGGCCGTGTCATCTCACATGAAGAGGTCAAGAAGAGGTTCGCCGCATGGAGTTCAAAATAATCTGGACTGAACCTGCTCTGGCAGACTTGGAAGCCATTCGAGATTACATAGCTACAGCTAATGTTGAAGCCGCTGAACGCGTCGGCTGGGATATCATCAAGCACGTCGAAATTCTGGCTGCTTTCCCATTTATCGG
>CAZRGY010000316.1:0-5487 GCA_964599715.1 uncultured Verrucomicrobiota bacterium
CATCTTGGAACCGGGCACTTCGGCAGAAGGTGCATAGAGGTGATTCAGGTGCCAGGCCGCATCAGGACGACGCAGACCAATTGCCGTCAAATCCGGACCGATACGCTGCTCACCCAGCATCACTGTGCGCTCGAAGAGGAAATCATTCGCCACCGTACGGCGGGCCCCCCAACCACGGTTCAGATCTGCCCCGAGGGCGATGACATGCAGCTCGAACTTCACACCGTTAACGGCCTTAAGCTTTTCGGTCGTTTTATAGGTTTCTTCGAAATTGGCACCGCTGAGTATGGGCTTGGGCAGTTGCTTCAGCAATTGCTTCACGGCCTTGTCACCAAAACGCGGGTTGGCTTGCAGAACGATCTTCGCCACTTCGTTGGTCATCTCGCCCGTC
Source organism: uncultured Verrucomicrobiota bacterium (assembly GCA_964599715.1). Classification (GTDB taxonomy): domain Bacteria; phylum Verrucomicrobiota; class Verrucomicrobiia; order Limisphaerales; family JAEYXS01; genus JAEYXS01. Next base: position 392 of record CAZRGY010000316.1, read on the forward strand.
TCTAACAGAACCACATCATACTCCACGCCGCTCTGCCGGACTTGCTGGCTATGGCAGTAATAGCAGCCTTGCTGGCGGTAGACTTCCGCACCCTGCTGCGCCATACCGGGCCTCGCCGCCGGATAGAGACCACCGCTAACTTCCGCAGGCACCGGCTTCAGTTCCCCAATCTGGATTTGTGGCATGAAAATCATGCCGAACCAGGAAGTGACCAAGGTCACAAACACACCTAAAAATACGAGGGGGCCTTGGTTCATACGGTTGCCTCCCGGGTCTTGCTCTTCTTGGAATCAGCCACGCAACCCAACACCAGCGGCTTGACCAGACGGTAGACGAGCAGTTTCACGTTGACCAACAACAGAAGACTGCCACCCAGCCATGCCAAATCACCCAGCGTAGAGATGCGCAAAAACTTCAGACTGGCCGCAGAGACATCCATGAATCCGGCATCAGACGTCAGCATGGCACCCTGCTGCGCCCCCCCCAGTGCCAGAGACAAAACGAGCAGCAAGACACCGGCAACCGCGAGCACGCAATGTAGTTTTGTTGCTCCGGCAAAAGGCCATTCCACACCCGCCACCCGCGGCAGGATGTAGTAGATGCTGCCCAACAAAACCAGCGAGGCGAAACCGAGCAACATCAACTTATCGATGGCTACCGTGAAAAAGGTGAAGTGCAGGATATCACTGACTTGGGGGATTGCTCCAAAAGCCTGGATAAATATACCAGCAAAGAACGCCACGGCGCCAGCCAGCACAAATTTCAAGGTGACACTGGGCGATACCGCAGCGTAGTCGTCAGCCAAAGTCCAATGGATGTTCACCACAAAGGCCAAGGCCGGACCGATAAGCATGAAAGCCATGACCGTGCTCAAAGCGGGCAGCCAGGCCGGCACCGGCATACCATGGTGCATACCGCCCATACTTCCGAAAACCAGCAGGAACCAGAAGGTAAGCAGCGCGTAGTTGCTGCTGGCCAGCGGCTTGGCCGAAATCTTCGGCACGAAATAGAAAACCGCCGCGATACCGATGCTGCCCAGCCAGACTGTCAGCAGATTATGGGCATACCATTGATGCACGACAGCCTGCATGACTCCCACCGCCGGGAAGTAGTGGATGAGCGCCAACGCCGTGGCGTAAATCCACGGAAACCAGAACAAGGCGGCCAAGAGGAACCATTGGGAAGGATACAGCTCCGTCGTCTTGCGCTCGGCAAAAGTGAAACCGCCGACGGCCCCCATCAAGAGGTAGCCAGCCAGCAAAACCGGTGCTGCATATTTCGGGAACTCGAACCACTCATACCCGGAACCATCACCAAGGAAGATACCGATCAAGCCCAACGTCACGCCGAGATTCCAGAAAATGGCACCGACCGCTGCAAAGCCGCCTTGGACCAGAGTTGTTTTACCAAGGCGGGCGATGAGCCAGAGCATCACCCCGATGGCAGCCTGGGCGATGAAACCGTAGAGCAAGGTGTTGAAGGCACCCGCCTGCACATGACCGTAGGTGAAGAACGGGCAATCCGCCAGCAACGCCGCGCTGTGAAACTTCAACGAAGCGATGAAGCTCAAGATGGCACTGATGACCAGCCAGGCAGCCGAGCTGCCGAAGATTACCAGCAGCGGGATACGGCACGAAGCATCGATCTGCTGCGGAGTCACCTCCGGGGCAGCCGTAGCTTCAGTGTTGGTAGGGGCCGAACTCATGTAGTGGCACTAACTAAAATTGTCTCACTCGAACGCACTCGGGGCTTCCGGGGCTTTCGGCGGGGGCTCATTGAGCTTTTCCAGGCGTTTGACCATCTCCGCTTGGGCAGCCTTGGGATTCTGGTACTCCGCCAAGGTCAGTTCCATGGCGCGATCCACCGGCAGGCGGACAAAACCCTTGTCCTTGTTCTGCCAGGCATACTCCGTCAAAACCTTGTTCTCCTCGGCGCGCAGTTCCTTCAGGTTTTTCACGCGCTCCGCGGCCCGGGCGGCCGTCAGGTCAGGAGTGGCGGTGTAGTTGCGCATCACCTGGATGAACCCGTAGGTGATGAGGAACGTGCCGGCAATGCCGACGAACCAGGCGATATATTTCGGTTTGCAACCGCAGCAGTTTGATTCGCTCATAGTGCTTGGTTCAGGTTATTTGGCTCCTGCCAGTTTGGAGGAAGCCGGGGGCACATACATGTCCAGTGCTTCGGCCATGCGGGGATCCTTCTGCGGGATCACCGGATGCGAGTTCAGCGACTTGATGAAAAGATTGACCAGCACGCCCACCCCCAGCAGCAACAGACCCAAGTCCAGCAACTGCGGCATGAACCCATGCGGACGGACGACCGGCATGATGTGGAAGGTCACGTCCAGATAGTGCATCAACCAGGCCCAGGCGATGATCGGAGCCATCCACCAGACCTTCAGCTTGAGGTCGATGCGGAGCAGCGCGAGGAAAGGGATGAAGAAGTGGCCGAAGATCAGCAGCACGCTCAACCCGAACCAGGAACCTTGCTCACGCCAGACGAAATAGAACGTCTCTTCCGGGATGTTGGCATTCCAGATGATGAAGTATTCCGAGAAGGTCACGTAAGCCCAGAACACGGTGAAGGCGAACAGCAGCGAGCCGAGGAAGTAGAACGTCTTCTCTTTGGCGAAACCTTGCAGCGGCCCCTGAAGTTTCAGGACCAGCGTGACCAGATACGTCGTGGCGAGGGTCGCCCAAGTCAGACCGGCAAAGAATTGCACGCCATACATCGTGGAGAAGAATTCCACATGCAGCGCCTTTACCCACATGATGATGGCCATGGTGACGCTGATGGCAAAAAGCCAGATGCCGCCACAGGCCCAAGCCCGCATTTTCTTGGTGCACTCGGCGGAACCCGTTTCATCCTGCTTCAAAGACCAGTAGCGCAAGCGGTTGGCCAGCACCCACCAAGTCACCAAGGCGAACACGCTGACGATCACAAAGCCAGCCTTCGTCATCATCGGACTCTTGGCATGCACCGCATGGCTGTCATGACCTGCGTGAGTCATCCACTGATAAAGACCGGTGGAGTCCGAAGCCAGCGCGGCACCAAGGATGGGCAGGAACCCGATGGCCAGCGGACCGGCCAGGCTGGCGAGCGCTTCCGTAACGCGGCGGGTCGGCACTGACCAACTCGCATCGAACAGATGATGCAAAATCGTCAGGAACAGACCACCGAGCATGAAGCTCAGGCAGAAGATGTAGGCCGTGAGGTAGGAGAAACTGGCCTGCTTGATCAGCGGGACAGCTTCCTTGCCATCAGGCGAGATGGCAAAGAGACCGATCGCCGCCAAGATCGCACCGGCGATGATCAGCTTGGTCGGCACCTTCCGCCACTTGGACAGATCCAGTGGAGCTTCGGTATGTGTGGTCGTATGCGAAGCCATAAAATTATTTGTTCAAGACGGCGCGGTTCGGAGCCGGCACGTCGTCAATGGTTGCAAGGCGGCTGCGTTGCAGGGCGCGGACGTAGGCGATGATCGCCCAACGGTCCTCGATATCTACAGTTGCACCGTAGCCACCCATCAGGTTCTTGCCATGGGTGATGGTGTTAAAGATCTCACCATCCGTCATGGACACCAGACGCAGGTCATGGAAATTGGCCACCGCCACCATGTTGTACTTCGTCGTGATGCCTTTGCCATCGCCCGTCTTGCCGTGGCAAGGGGCGCAATTGATGTCATAGCGCTGATGGCCACGGGCCATCAGTTCCTTCGTGACCGGCATCGGGATGAACGCCACAAAGTTCGTCGTGCCCGGGATGCGGCCCGTGTTCATTTCATTGTCCGCGTAATGGGAGCCACGGGCGACCGTGCCATCCACCTTGAGCTGGGAGCTCTTGCCGTCGGCAAAGAAATTGTTACCCGCCTGCGGACGCAGCTTCGGCTGACGGTCCATGTCCGGGATGATCTCGATCGGCGGCTTGAGGGACTTATCCCCCTGCCGTCCGGCGATCAGGCAGACCGAGGCCACCGCCAAAATTAGGAAACCCAAAAAGTACTTCATCGCTTATTCCTCCACGAGTTCGATGCGTTTGCTGCCGGCCGCTTCCAGCAACTCGCGGGTTTCTTTCGGTGAATACTTCGGATCGGCGGTCTCGATCACGATGAAATATTTGTCATGGGTCACCAGCTTGAAGCGGTCATGCTTCAGGAGCGGGTGGTGCAGGCGCGGCAGGCGGTTCAGGAACAGCATGCCGAGGAGCGCGCCAAAGGCGCCGAAGAGAATCGTCAGTTCGTAGGACGGCGGAAACGCGCCGAACGGGCTGAACATCGGCTTGCCGCCGATCATGATCTTGTAGTCCACCGCGTTCGTCCACCAGATAAGCAGCATGCCGGAAAAGTAACCGGTAACACCGCCGATGAACGAAAACCAGCCGACCTTCGAATTCTTCAGGCCCATGGCTTCGTCCATGCCGTGGATGGGATACGGCGTGTGCACGTCCCAGACCTTGTATCCGGCATCGCGCACCTTCTCGGCGGCGTGCATGACATCGGCCGGTTTATCAAACTCGGCCAGGAGGCCGTATGGTTTGCTCGCTGACATTAATGATGTCCTCCGTCTTTGGCACCACCCAGCGGATGATGCGGGTCGGCCTGCGGCGTGATGGCTTTCACTTCACAGATGGCGATCATCGGGATGAAGCGCATGAACAGCAGGAACAGGGTAAAGAACTGACCGAACGTACCGAGATACATCAGGATGTCCACCCACGTCGGGGAATACCAGCCCCAGTTCGCCGGGAGGAAATCGCGGTGCAAGGACGTCACGATGATGACGAAACGCTCGAACCACATACCGATGTTCACGATCAACGACAGGATGAAGATGACCATCAGATTGCTCCGGAACCATTTGAACCAGAACAATTGCGGGATGATGACGTTCGGCAGGAACATCCAGAGGTAACCCCAGTAGTAAGGACCGGAGATACGGTTCAGGAAGGCGTAACGTTCAAAAGGACTGCCGCTATACCAGGCGATGAACAGCTCCATGATGTAGGCGTAACCGACGATGGAACCGGTCGCGAGCACCACTTTGCACATCAGGTCGATGTGGCGCATCGTGATGATGTCTTCCAGCTTGCACAGTGTG
>CAZRGY010000317.1:0-5482 GCA_964599715.1 uncultured Verrucomicrobiota bacterium
CAGGAAGCTGCGCGGCGTGCGGACTGGGAGACCAGCATCGTCGCCTCCCGTGAGGAGGCCGAACGGGCCCGTGGTATCGCGATTTCCTCGCGCGCCGCGTGTGCGGCCGCACGCACGGCCGCGGTGGCCGAAGCCGCCACGGTGGCAGTAGCGGAGGCCGCACTGGCGCGCACACGCGCAGATGCCAGACAGGCGCATGTGTTTGCCCCGACCGCGGGACGCGTTCTGCGCATACACAGCCGCCCCGGGACTGCTGTCTCCAGCCGTGGCTTGCTCGAGCTCGGCCGCGTAGATCGAATGTTTGCATTGGCCGAAGTCTATGAGATGGACATCCATCAGGTGCGCGTGGGTCAGCGTGCGACGGTATCCAGCCCGGCGTTGCCCGTCTCGCTGGGTGGGGAGGTTTACCGGATCCGTCAAAAAGTCGAGAAACAGGACGAAATTGGCACCGATCCGGCCGCTCGCAAGGACGCTCGCATTGTGGAGGTGGAGATCGCCCTGGACGATCCCGCCGCCGCTGCCTCATTAACTAACCTTCAGGTCATTGTGATCATGGGCCAGGGGAACTGACTCAAATGCGGTTTCGCGCACCACTGGGTTGGGCCCAGCTCGCACATCGTCCCATGCGCCTGGCCGTGGCCGTGGCCGGGATCGCGTTTGCCGTTCTGCTCATTCTGATGCAGCTTGGCTTCCGCTCCGCCCTCTTCGAAAGCGCCGTTCGTTACCAGGAGCGCCTGGATTACGACATAGCCTTGTTCAGCCCTGACAGCGTGTTCATCGTTCGACCAGAGGAATTTTCCATCCGGCGTCTGTACCAGGTGCTCGGTGACCCGGAGGTCGTCTCCGCCTGGCCGGTTTATATCTTCCCGGCCATCTGGAAGAACCCATGGACCGATCAGCGACGCAGCATCAATGCGGTCGGTTTCGATCCTCAACATCCGATCCTGCAGACAGACGGCTTCGAGGCGGCCCGACCCCTGCTTCCCGCCCAGAATGTAGTTGCTTTTGATGCCCTGTCGCGGCCTGAGTTTGGTCCGGTTGGCGACACCATCGCGGCCGGAGAACGTTTGGTCACCGAGATCAATGACCGCGAAATGGAAGTGGTGGCGACTTTCGATATGGGCAGCTCTTTTGGCATAGACGGCTCGCTGCTGATGAGCGACGACAACTGGCTGCGCATCTTCCCGGACCGGCCGCGCGACCGCATCCAGCTTGGCCTGCTGCAGATCGCCGAGGGAGCGGATGTGACTGTAGTCCGGGATAGGCTCGAAGCACTGCTGCCTGCAGACGTACTGGTGCTGACCAAAAACCAGTTTATCGAGCGGGAACGCGCCTACTGGAATTCGGCCACACCCATAGGCTACGTTTTTGCGTTCGGCGCCATCATGGGGTTCATCGTCGGCGCCATCATCGTCTACCAGATCCTGTTCGCGGACGTCTCAGAGCACATCAACGAGTACGCTACCCTGCGTGCCATCGGTTACAGCAACGGGTTCATCTCGGGTATCGTCCTGCAGCAGGCCGCCGTTCTGGCTGTGCTCGGCTTTATACCCGGCGTGGCCGTAGTACATCAACTCTACGGGGTGACAGCGGCGGCGACCATGCTGCCCCTGTACCTGACGACGGATCGGGTGGCAAGCGTGTTCCTGCTGACACTGCTCATGTGTGCCATATCTGCACTGATCGCTGTGCGCAAGGTGCGCCGCCTCGACCCCGCGGAGGTGTTCTGATGTCCTCGGGCCCACCGGTAGTGATAGAGGGCTTGAGCCACTACTTCGGGCGTGGCGCGCTGCGCAAACAGATCCTCTTCGACATCACCACCCAGGTCGGTGCCGGGGAAATCATCATCGTCACAGGCCCTTCGGGTTCCGGCAAGACTACGCTTTTGACGCTCGTCGGCGCGTTGCGCTCGGCCCAGGAGGGTAGCATACGGGTACTTGGAGAGGAGCTGCGCGGCGCGAAGCCCGCCGTGCTCGAACGGGTACGCAAGCGTATAGGCTTCATTTTCCAGCAGCACAATCTCGTCGAGTCTCTGTCGGCAGTGCGCAATGTGGAACTGGGTCTGGGTGTCACCGGCCGGTACCGGGGATCAGCGCTGCGCAAGCGCGCCGAAGAAATGCTGGAGGCGGTCGGACTGGGTGAGCGCATGGGCCATCGCCCGGAGCAGATGTCGGGTGGCCAGCGACAGCGTGTGGCCATCGCACGCGCTCTGGTCTCGGAACCGGCAATGCTGCTTGCCGACGAACCGACCGCTTCTCTGGACAAGGAATCCGGGCGCGAGGTGGTCGACAGAATGAAGACGCTGGCCAGGGAACACGGCACGACTATCCTGCTGGTCACCCACGACAACCGCATCCTTGATATTGCCGACCGCATTGTCCACCTCGAGGACGGGCGCCTCAGCACGTTCACCGAAGCCGTCATAATGGACAACCAGCGCATGATGAGCACACTGGCGGCAGCACACGGCAAGCGCTCCTTCGCCGAGCAGATAGCAGACATGGACGAAGACGGATTTCAGCAAGCGCTGGAGGAGCTCACCAGCGAGTCACAGCGTTTCCTGGAAGCGACGGAGATGGCGCGTGACATGGCGTTCCGCAGCATGCTCAAGGAAGGCCTGGAGAGTTTCACCATCAAGACCAGCCGCCTGCTGGACGCCGAGCGTGCTTCGCTGTTCCTCGTCGACCGCGAAACGGACGAACTGGTGTTGCGCGTCGCGGAGGATCTGCCTGCAGAGGGTGAAATCCGATTCCCGGTCGGTCAGGGTATCGCCGGCACGGTTGCGGCGTCCGGCAAGGCTGAACGCGTAGACGACGCCTACGCCGACCCGCGCTTCAACCGCGAGATCGATCGTGCGTCCGGGTTCCGTACCCGGTCCATTCTGTGCCTTCCGGTCACCAATCGCCGCGGAGAGGTGTTCGCGGTAGCGCAGTTGCTCAACCGGCGCGACGGCATGCCGTTCGATGCGCAAGACGAGCGGCACTTCGCGCGTTTCATCGAGTCGCTCGGGGTCATTCTTGAGACGCTTGAGTCAATAAGTGCCGTAAGCGCGAGGAGAGGTCAGGGGGATGCATGAAGAGCGAAGAATCCAGGAGCTGATTGCCGGTTATTTCGAGTTGGAAGGCGACATGGTCGCCCCCGTGCTCGCCGAGTTCAAACGCGTCTCCCTGCAGGCAGGCGACTGGCTGTTCCAGCATGGCGACCCGGGTGATGCGCTTTATTTTCTGGTTCGCGGCCGCATGCAGGCATGGCAGGACGGCACGACCAATCCGGACGGCAAACGGCGCCTGCTCGGCGAAATCGATCCCGGCGAGACCGTGGGCGAGGTCGCATTGCTGACCGGTGAGCGACGCACTGCCAGTGTGCTCGCACGCCGCGATTGCCTGCTGCTGATGATCGACCGTGTCAGCTTTGAGAGGCTTAGCCGGCAGTACCCCAGTCTCGCTCTGACGCTCGCCTCTCGTATCGCCATACGCATGCACCAGCGCACGATGCATCAACCCACCAAAAGGCATACCGCCAACATCTGCCTCGTGCCACTGGATACAACGGAGCGTGCGCTGCACTTCATGGCTGCGCTGCAACAGGGGCTCGGACGGCATGGTGACACCCTGCCAGTGTCTGTGGATGAACTCGCGGCATGCGGTGCACCGGTCGCGGATTGGGACCGGACGGATGTGGTTTCGGAGGATATCGCGAGCTGGATGGAAGACCAGGAGTCCCTTCACCGGTTCGTGCTCTATCGTTGTGACCAGAGCGCGCCGGGCTGGACCGCTTATGCCCTGCGTCAAGCGGATGTCATCGTTTTTGTTGCCGACGCCGCAACCGACCCCGCACTGCGCGATTGGGAACAGCAACTTGCCGGGGAGATGCGTGAGTACACGGCGAAGCGGACGCTGGTGCTGGTTCACCCCGAGGACAACACGGAGATTTTGGGGACTGCCGCCTGGCTCGAGGCGCGTGAGGTCGCACACCATTTCCACGTGCGCGACGGCGACACTGTCAGTACCGATCGCGTTTGCCGGATCTTCGCCGGCAAGGCCGTCGGACTCGTGCTGGGCGCTGGCGCCGCCCGCGGCTTCGCTCACATCGGCGCCTACCGCGCAATAGTGGAGGCTGGCGTGCCGATCGACTGGATCGGTGGGTCAAGCATTGGATCCATTCTCGGGGGCAGCATCGCGCACAACTGGTCACCACAACAGCTACTGGACAAATCCCGTGAGGCCTTCGTCACCAACAACCCCTTTCGCGATTTCACCATCCCCGTCATATCACTGCTTGCGGGCAAAAAAATGATGGAGCAGTCGCGGCGCTTTCTGAGCGCCCGAATCGAGGATCTGCCCATCCCGTTCTTCTGCATCTCTGCAAACCTCGACGACGGCAGCCTGAACATCCACAACACGGGACGCTTGTACGATGCGGTGCAGGCCGCCGCCGCGCTCCCGGTCGCCATGCCACCGGCGGTCGTCAACGGCCGCCTCGCGCTCGACGGGGCGGTGGTGAACAGCCTGCCTGTGGACCTCATGCGGCAGTTGCCTGTAAACCAGATCATCGCCGTGAAAGTGTCGTTCCGTAAGGAGTTCGAGGTGGATTACGACGAGGTGCCGTCCCCCTGGACGCTGTTGCGCTCGCGCTGGCTGCCCTTCGGCAGGCGCTACCGGGTGCCCGGACTCTCGACCATCCTGCTCAAGTCCATCGAGCTTGGCACCATTGACCGGACCGAATCACTCGCCGCACAGGCCGACCTGCTTATCACCCCCCCGGTGCGGCAGTTCGGCATGACGGAAGTTCAGAGCTTCGACGCAATCGTCAATGCCGGCTACGAAGAAGCGACACGGGCTCTGGCCGGCTGGCCAGCCCTGCAGAACCGCGATTGGTGATCAGACGAGCCGTTTAATTTCTCCATGAACCCAGACTAAGCGGCATACTGTTTGCTCGTTAATCGGTACAGGCAATGTTGCCAGATCGGGCTTTCCTTTGGCAGCGCCGGATGATCAAAGGCTTCGCTCATGGTCCGGCTTCAGCAGCCGCTTATGCAGCAATGCATCTGATTGTTTTCAGGGAACATGCTGGTCATTTTTTAACCTCTCCAGCCGCCCTTTACGCCTGACTATATTCTTATAGTCCCATTGAATCTTTTGTGCTTTCTTAAGCCATCGCCGCAAGTCTGACTTCTTTACCTCTGAGACATCGTTGAAGAAAACTGATGCGTCCTTGAATTTTTTTCCTACAACGTTCAAACCGGCTTCTTCAAAATCTGCCCCGCTCCAGAACATCAGACGGATGCCTGGCTTCTGCTTGCTGTATCCGACAGTCGGGTTGCCATCCAGGAACCAAACAGGGTGCGCGTGCCATATTTTGTTTTCAGCTTCAGGCAGATTTTGATCGATCTCCTGCGCAAGCAAGTCACATACTACCTTGTGATCCGGCCCCTGTTTCTCGTTGTACTTCAGTGTCTCTGAATCCATTTCGACTCTCCTGC
>CAZRGY010000318.1:0-5466 GCA_964599715.1 uncultured Verrucomicrobiota bacterium
TGATAGGTTTCCTTTTCATCAGAGGGCGGCGAGGAAACCGCTTTCTATCTAGATGTATCAAGGGAGGCGATGAGTAATCCAAATCAGGTAAGGTGGGGAGTGCCGGGCGAAGTGGTCGCGCAGATGAACGAGCTTTTCGAGCGAGGGCTTTATCTGCAGGCATTTGAACTTTCGAAAGCATATGGCCCCTTGCAGACATGGCGGGGAGCCGGGGCCATGGTCATTGCTGCTCGGTTGGCGCATCATCTCGGTTCCGCCAGCCTGTGTGCCCGGATCACCGCAAGGGCGGCCAAGGAGCATCCTGAAGACGCATCGGTGCAGTATTACCATGCTTATACGATCCTTGAATGGCGCGGACCGTTGCCGGCTTGTAACCGGTTACGGGAACTGGGAGACATGCCTCAAGCCACTCCTGAGCAGCGGGCGGATATTTATGCCTTACGCGGCCAGGTCGCGTCATCTTTGCGAGATTTTCAGACGGCGGAATCTTTGGTGCTGAGAGCACAGGAACTGCATCCAGGCGATCCGTGGCTGGAGGTCATCCGTTCGCATCTGATGGAGAATCAGGACCGTTATGAGGAGTCCCTTGCGGCGGCGGAAAATGCCGTACGGCTGCATCCTCACCCGTATTACCGAGCAGGGATTCTGGCCCAGGCGCAGGCCTTGCAATTACTGAATCGTGACCGGGAGGCGCTGGAGTTGCTACGGCAGGCATCGGGTCACCTTGAGAGTGCTGCGGTGGAGACGCTGCTTTTCGCTTTACAGGTGGAGCTGGGGCAACCGGAAGAGGCTTTGCTGACCTTAGACCGTTATGAGCGGTTGACCCCGTTGCGACAGAAGGACACCGACCAGTGGTTGCGCTCGCAACGTTGCCGCCTGATGCATCTGTGTGGCAGACAGGAAGAAACCCTGCAACTGGCACAGACTCTGGACGACAAGTTTCACAAGGCCATCGCCACCCGGATGTCAGACCCTGAGCATCAGCCCAAACGGGTACAATTGCCGGTCGGTTTCGTCCGGCAAAACTATAAGACCTGTGCGCCCGCCACGCTGGCGGCATTGGGGCGTTATTGGCAAAGCCCCACCGATCACCTGCAACTGGTCGCGGAGATGTGTTATGACGGCACTCCTCCCCAGCGGCAGCGGGAATGGGCGGAGAAGAACGGATGGAGTGTCAGGGAGTTCAAGCTGACCTGGGAAGCCGGCGTGGCTCTGCTTGATGCCGGGATACCCTTCGCGATCTCGACGGTTGAGACGGCCAATGCCCACCTGCAGGCCATCGTGGGGTATGATACGACGCGTGGCACGTTCAGTCTGCGCGATCCATACAACCCCTACCTGCGCGAAGTGGAGGCCGAGACTTTTTTGGATTATTACAAGAGTTCCGGGCCGCGTTGCTTTGCCATGGTACCGGTGGCGGAGGCGGCAAAACTACAGGCCATCACCCTGCCGGAAGCGGACTTGTACGACTTGATCTACCAGCATGAGCAGGCACTGGCGAACTATGACCGGACTCGTGCCGTCGAAGTGCTAAGCCAGTTGGAATCCTTGGATGCCAAGCATCGTCTGACTTGGAACGCCCGTCGCTCATTGGCTTATCATGATGGTGATGCCAAGGAGAACGAGCGGTGCGTTGATGCGTTACGGGAGTTGTACCCGAAAGATGGGAATCTTTTGCTGAGCAAGATCTCGTTTTTACGGAGCGGTCCCCGGGATGAACTGTTGGCGTTTCAGACCCGCCTTTGCAAGGACAAGGAGGCAGATCCGCTCTTCTTCCAACAGCTTGCCAGCGAGTTGCTGGTGGATGCCCGGGAAGAAGCGGAAGCGGAGCGTCTGCTGAAGAAATGTCTGCGAGGAAGGCCCTATGACGCCACGGCCTTGCATGTTCTGGCGGATTTACGCTGGCAGCAGCGCCAGCTGGAGACTGCTTATGAGCTCTACCGGTTTGCCGCGTCGCTGGAAGACAAGCGGGAGGAGCCGACGCGGGCGCTTTTTGCCGCCTCGCGCCATCTGCGCAAGCATCATGAAGTGATCGGCTATCTGCGTGACCGGTTCACCCGTTTCGGTCGTTATTCGCATCTTTCCCTGGTCACCCTCTTTTGGTCGGAAGTGGATCTGACAGAGATAGCTCAGGCGTTCAAACACCTCGCCCAGGCGTTGGAGTGGCGGCCTGACGATGCGGGCTTACGGTGTTTTGCGGCCGATATTTTCGCCCGTTTCGGCAATTACAGTGCAGCGCGTAAACATCTGGATCATGCCCGAGGCAAGACGCGCCAGCTGGAGTGGCTGCGGACCGCTGCCCAAGTGGCTACGATGGAGGATAAACGGGCGGAGGCGCTGGGGCTGTGGCATGAGGTGCTGAATTTCGATCCAATGGCCCGGGACGCGCATGAGGCGGTCTTGCAACTGATCGCGGAGACGGAAGGCCCGCAAGCGGTCAGCCAGCGGCTGGAAAACTTGGAGACGCAGCTCCCGCATAATCATGATTTTCAACAGATGGTGGTGAGCTGGTGGCGACGGGAGAATGTGCCGCGGGCGATCACGGTGTTGGAAAAAATGGTGGCATTGCATCCGGTCAACAGCTGGGCGCGCCGGGAACTGGCCGATCTCCTGGCGGAGACGGATCAGTTTGAGCGTGCCTTGGAAGAGGTGGCCGTGGGTATGCAATTGGAACCTAACGTGCCATATGGCTATTGCGTACGTGGGTTTATCTACCGCAAGCAACAACGGCTTCCGGAAGCCTTAGAAGATTTCAAGCAAGCCTTGCGGCTTTCGGTGGATAACGACTATGCGCAGCGCGCCCTGCTGGAGGTCTGTGCCGAACATGCTGAGAAGAAAGCGGCGTTGGAATTCATCCAGCAGGAATTGCTGCGGCAGGTGGTTTTCGGGACCGGCCTGCTGGTGTTTCGTGAACTGGCCTATCCCATCCTCGAACCTCGCGAACTCGCGGACTTCCTGCGCAAAGCACAGCAGGAAAGACCGGACTTGTGGCATAGCTGGTCGGCACTGATGCAGCAGCTCGGGAGCCAAGGGGAACTCCACGAGGCCGAAGAAGTGGCCCGGGGAGCGACCAAACGGTTTCCGCTCTCACCGCGCATGTGGCTCGACTACGCGCAGATCATGCGTCTGCAGGAGAGTTCCGCCGGAGAGATTGAATGTCTGGAAACGGCGGTGCGGCTGAACCCGGCTTGGACCACGGCGGCCAAGGAGCTGGCCGAGGCATATGAACGGGCGGGAGATTTCTGGAAAGCCCGCCGGGTCATGGAGGCCGTACTGGTGCAGCAGCCGCTGGATGCTTCCATCCATGAATTGCTGGCGCATTTCCTGTGGAAGACCGGTGACCGCGATGAGGCGCTGCAGCGTTTGCAGAAGGCCTTGGAGATTGATCCCGGATTGATGTGGGCCTGGGATCAATTGCCTGTCTGGGGCAAGGACCGCGGTCATCCGGATCTGGCCACAGAGAAACTGCGCAAACTGGTGGAGAGCCGCGCAGGTGAAGTGAGATCATGGCTGTTGCTGGCGCAACAACTGGAAGGCAAGGAAACGTTGAACGAGCGGTTGGAGGCCGTCGAGAAGGCTCTGCAACTGCAGCCGCGTTCCCTTTGGGCGCATTCCGTCAAAGTCAACTTGCTGATGGAGGCTGACCGGAAGGAGGAAGCCGTGAAAGCTTGCAAGCCGCCGGTCTTCGGTGACAAACCGCCGCGTGAACTTTTGCGGCTGGAAGCCCGGGCGGAAAGGGCTTCCGGCAATGAAAAACGTTCCATGACCTTATTGGATGCTTTGGTGGAGAATCACCCGGATTTCACGGAAGCGTGGCATCTCAAAGCCAGCTGGCATTGGGAAGCGGGCGAGATGGAGAAGGCGGCACAAGCTGCGGATAAAATCACCCGCTTGAATCCGCTGGAGCCTATCGCTTGGGGATATAAAGGTGCATGGGAATGGGAGCGTGGAAACAAAGCCGCAGCCATCGTCTGTTTCAGAAAAGGATATGAGATCTCGCACAATTATACGTATGCCGGTTTTTCCCTGTTTGATCTCTTGATCGAGCAAGGACAGGCCGCCGAAGCGGCCGAGGTGTTGCATCTGTTGCGGAAACATACGCCTGGTCCCAGTGTCTTATGCCGTGATATCAAGCTGGCGATCGCCCGGGAAGAACGGCATCGCGCGCCTGATCTGCTGGCGAAAGTGCTTCAGGCTGAAGACGCGGATGCCGAGTTGGTCGGTGAAGCTTGGGAAGTGATGAAACGGGCCGGGCTGGCTGATAAGGCGGCCGAGGTCATCCAAACTTGTGTGTTCCACGGGCTGGCCAATCCGGCTGCAGCCGCACTGTGGATGAAAACCAAGCTGCAGAAGGGAAAGTGGTCCAGCCTCTACCTCATACAAAAACAAGGACTTCGGCAGCCGCTCAAAGAAGCGGTGTTGGATGCCTGGCTTAATGCGCTGAATGAGGAGGTCAAAGCCAAAATGGACGATGACTGGAAATGTCAGTGGCTGAATCTACGGTTGAAAAAGTGTTTGAAGCATTTTGGCCAAGATTTGCAAAACAGTCAGGCTCTCTGGGCGCAGGTGACGGTGGCGCTGATCAATCTGAAACGCCACCGGGCCAGCGCACAGTGGGTGGCCGGATGGCAAGAACGCAAGGGGCTGGAACTCTGGATGCTGCATAATATCAGCATCATCTGGGAGCAGGCTGGTGATGATGCGCAAGCCGCGGAAGCTTATCAGGCAGCCGTGAAAATCGCCGGACGCGAGCCGATAGCGGCACGCCTGTACTGCCGGGCGGCCATCGAAAAAGGTCTGGCTGGTGATGCCACTGAAGCCGGTCAATTGATCGCCCGGGCGAACAGCAACGACCTGGATGAATATCAAAAGATCTATTGGCGGCTTGCGAACCTGATTTTTAGGGCCGCTTCCATGTCGGGACACAAGCTCGCCGACACGGAGAAAGCCGATCTGGAAGAACTTTTCACTCGCAAGAAGGAGCGGCCGCAAGACTACAGGCTGCTCAAACGGATCGTGGCAGCCCTGTCAAAGCATGAGGGCAACCGTAGAATCGGTTGGTGGCTCTGGTGGAAAAGCTATGGGGATGTCGTTATCACAGTCACGCTGATCATTATTGTGCTGACCGTTTTGCTGCGTAGTTGAGGGGTTGCGATTTGAGACCTCCTCTAGCTCCGCTCTTTTTCCGGTAAGGATCAGCTTTGCTCGTCTTGCAGTGATGCCAGCACTTCGGGATCACGCACATCCACCCAGCGTCCCGCGATTTCCAATCCTGCGAGCTTCTGTTTCGCCGCGAGCATGGCGGTGAGGGCATCGGTGAGTTCGTATTCGCCACGCGGAGATTTCTCCAGTCTGGCGGTGAAATCGAAGAGGGCGGGCTCGAAGATGTAAATGCCCGCATTGTACCACGCAGTGGCACCTTCTTTCAGATAACCTTGCTGCTTCAGTTCCGCGAGTTGCGCTTGG
>CAZRGY010000319.1:0-5462 GCA_964599715.1 uncultured Verrucomicrobiota bacterium
GCGAGGGCGTGCAGGATTTCCGGCCGTTCACCGACCATCTTTCTGATGAGGAAATCCGCTTCCTTAAGTGCGTAGTCAGAGACCTTGGCAGAAGCGAGAATCGGCATGCCCTCCACAATGACGCATTTGCCGTAGAAAGGTGAAAGTTTCCAAGCGCTGACAAGACCAGCGGGTGGCGCGCTGACATCACCCGCCTGCAAAGTCGTGACGGTGAAGAAGCTAAGAATCAGGGCAAGGAGAGCTTTCTTCATGCTGATAATAGTGGGTCAGTCACAGGGATTTGTCTTGTTCAATTCTATGCTATGAGGCGTGAAAAACGGCATAACAAAGATCCGTTATCGCGTCAGTACGGGTTCCAGCCAGAGCCCCCAATCGGAGGCTTTGCCGTCACCCGCGTCAGAGAACTTCAAGGTCAGGCGCTTGATGCCACTGACGGACACATGGAAGGGAGTCAATACACCGGGCGTGAGCTTGTCAGACTGCCAGAGCACACGGCCATCGCCTTCGATCACTGCCTTCACGGTGCCATCCTTGCCATCTGCTAAACCAGCCGTGCCCGACAATGTTTTCCATTTACCAGCCAACTGCCACTCATGCTTGGAATCCGCATGGGCGTAGAAGCCATGCTCAAACAAGCAACCTCCGGCAATCAGGAGTCCCCGATCATCAGGCAGCCGGTCACGTAAGGGGCGACCATAGCCGACCGTTTCGGTAACCGCTTTCAAGTCAGACAGAGGGATGGCGTGGATTTCAGATGATACAACAGACGGATCGATGAGGTTGGGCGTAAGTGATTTCTCCTGCCGGAGCGCAACCCGATAGAGGCCTGGATCATTGTGAATGAGCGTTTTGGCGAGTTCCACCTTGGCGGCAGATTTATCGCCGGCCTTCACGGCTTTGACCAATGGGGCCAGCAGCAGTTGAGCCCGGGCGGCGCTGATATCGGCGCTACCATCGGCCTTTACCAGATAAGGATAACGAAACGGTGTCTCTGAAAGCGTGCCGGAAGGAACACCATTGGCTTGTAGATAGGTGATGCGAAGTGTGGCGGGGGTGCCGTTCTTAAAACTCTGGCAGTCCAGCACGAAGCGACCATTGGCATCCGGCACGGCGGTGATCGTGGTGGCATCATAATCCTTGCCGCCTTCGGGATCCATGTAGGCGACGATGCCATAGACAGGTGGATCGGCGAGGGCGGTGCCAGAAAAGCGGAAGCCTTTACCGGAGGGTTCAATCTTGAGGTCAGTGGGCTGGACTGAGGGAGGGACATCGGTTTGCTTCATGTTGCCGTTGAACATCGGATGTCCCGCGAGCCGTATGCCCTCGGCCATTGTGAGAAAGGAGCCATAACCTTCGCCGCGCAGTTCCTTCCCGTAGGCCCGGTTGCCCGCTCCCATCAGCGCGGTGCCAAAGGCGGCGCGTTCGTCCGCACGTTCCTTGCAGTGGGGCAGACTGAGCGCGTGGCCGAGTTCATGAGCGATGCCGCCGATGAAGATGGAGTTGTAGCGGCCGAGTGAGATATTGCCGTATTGGCCGTCTTTGACGTTATTGCCTTTATCCGAGAGCGAATCCAGATCAAGGATGGGTGAATCCACCTGCCAGGCGGTGCCTTTGTTGATGGTGCCACTGGCGTAGTAGGGGCTGTTCTGGGTGATGGTGCGTGTGGCCGGGTCCCAGTTGGCCATGTTGCAGAAGATTACGATGGTTTCGCGCTCAGGCTCAATGCCAACTTTGCGCAAAGCGACCACACAATCATCGCGGATGACTTTACCACTCTCACGGCTGTAGTTCGCATAAGGCATGGAGCCTTGGGCGAGGTGGATGCGGATGAGGCCATTGGCAGCGTGATCGAACTGGATCGTACCGGGACCGAAACCAAGGCGGGTCATCTCGCGGGAATAGAAGCCGCGGATGTCCTCCAAAATCTTCGAGAGGCGCTCGGCATAGCGCGGAGCGGGCGTGCGGTCCTTGGGAGACCAGTAAACGATGTGGAGCTTGCGTTCGGTATGGTCCGGGTTCTTGGCCTGCCAGGCGCTGAGGATGTCACTGGCCGCCTTGCCCTGGCGCGAGACTTCGGCCTGTAGTTTCTCGCGGGCTGCCTGGTTTTCAGCGGGGGTAGCTGCCAGCAAAGGCAATCCGGCACAGAGCAAAGTGCACAGCAAAAGTAAATGCATGCGACATTCCACGGGCTTGTTCATGAGAGCTATTCTGCCATCGCCAAACCAGCTGTCTTGGACTAGTATGACCATCACCCAGTGAAAATCGGCACAAAAGCAAAATCACCCAAGGTAGAGCTGCCGTTACCGGCGGTGCCCATCGACTTGCTCGCGGAACTTTTCGACCATGCGCCGGATGTGACCTTTTTCATAAAGGACTGCGTGGGGCGATACTTGGCCGTGAACCATTCGCTGGTGGAACGATGTGGCGTGCGCAGCAAAGCAGAATTGATCGGGCGCAGTGTCGGGGAGCTTTTCCCGGGTGATCTGGGCAGCCGTCCTACCCATCAGGATGCGACGGTTTTGCGGACGGGGCGGCCCATCCATGACTGTCTGGAACTGCACTGGTATTCACCACGAAGGGCAGGGTGGTGTCTTACTACCAAACTGCCGTGGCGAGATGAGCTGGGGAAAATCATCGGCTTGGTGGGCATCTCGCGTGATGTGCGGGCACCGGAAGACAAGTCAGATATCCCTCCCGCCCTGGCTGAGGCGCTGGATCATTTCGAGAAGAATCTGGCGGAACCGACCTCTCCCGCTTCATTGGCTAAAGCTTCCGGCATGTCATCGGTGCGCTTTGCTCGCCTCATCAAGCGGCTTTACCGCCTATCGCCCATCCAATTGATAACTAAGACGCGTATTTCAGCGGCATCTAGTTTGTTGCGAGAAACGGATCAATCGGTAGCTGAGATTGCTCTTGCTTGCGGTTACTATGACCACAGTGCGTTCACACGAGCGTTCCGCGCGGTAACTGACCAGACGCCAACCGAGTTCAGGAAATTTGAGGGGAAACCCTAATGCTCAGTGCACAGTCTCTAATGCTGGCCGGCTGAGATAGTTTTTATCCCTCTTGAGTCTCAAGGAGGATACTTCCAGGTTCTTGATTTATAAATAAGACGACTAATTTAGTGTCGCTTTGTTTAGATTTTCTAATCATCCAGATATGTCCATATGCGGGCAATATCCGGTGAGCCCTGCTAGGAGAGTTCTCCCATATATAAGTAAGTTTTTGGCCAACCCAATGCCCATTTCACTTACAAATCAGAGAACCATCAGTTCTTCAGCAGCAGAGGCGATTCAGCCTAGCGGGTTGGCTTGTAGTCATTGTGGAACAATTTGTGGCGCATCACCGATCATGAAGGCAGAAAAAGCCTTCTGCTGCCATGGTTGTCAGTTGGTATTTGAGTTGTTGACGGAGAACGGGTTAGGCGATTTCTACGAGCTTAGTAACGAAGCCGGTGTACGTATCGGCAGCCCGGCCAAGGCGGATCAATACCTCTACTTGGATGAGCCATCAGTCCGTGAGCGCTTGGTGGACTTCAGCAATGACCGCCTCACGCGTGTCACTTTCCGTATCCCGGCCATCCATTGTATCGCCTGTGTTTGGTTGCTGGAGAATCTGAACCGACTGAATCCGCACATCGGCGAATCCCGCGTCAATTTCCCGCGCAAAGAAGTCGCGCTCTCTTTCGCCACGGACAAAGCGAAACTGAGCGAAGTGGTGACATTGCTGGCGTCGCTTGGCTATGAGCCGGAACTTAAGCTCGCTGACCTGGAGGCGCGTCCGCAAAGCAAGGTGAGCCGCAAGCTCTGGTTGCAAGTGGGCATCGCCGGATTTGCCTTCGGCAACACGATGCTCTTCAGCCTCGCGTCTTACCTCGGATTGGACAGCGCGAGCGAAGCGGCCTTCCATCGTATCTTCGGCTGGCTGAGTTTGGTGCTCACGCTGCCGGTGCTCATTTATAGCGCCCAAGACTACTGGCGCGCCGCCTGGGTGAGCTTGCGACAGAAGCTACTGAATGTGGAAGTGCCCATCGCTGCCGGTCTGATCGCGATCTTTCTGCAAAGCAGCTACGAGGTCATCAGCGGCCATGGTGCCGGTTATTTCGATTCTCTGACCGGTCTTCTTTTCTTCCTGCTTTGCGGCCGCATCTTTCAGCAAAAGACCTATGACCGTCTGGCCTTTGATCGCGACTACAAATCATTCTTCCCACTGTCAGTGGTGCGCAAGGGCAATACTGAAGAACGCATCGCGCTCTCGCAGATCAACCCCGGCGATCACCTCATCTTGCGCAATGGCGAACTGATTCCTGCGGATGCGCGTCTTGTCGCCGGTCCGGCGACGATCGATTACAGTTTCGTAACTGGCGAATCAGAACCCGTGGAGAAAAAGGTCGGTGACTATCTCTATGCCGGAGGCCGTCAACTCGGCGGGGCCATCGAGCTGGAGACGGTCAAAGCCGTTTCGCAAAGCTACCTGACCTCGCTCTGGAATCAGGAAGCCTTCCGCAAGGACGACCGCGACAGCATCGATAATCTGACCAACGCTTACAGCCAGCGCTTCACCAAACTGGTGCTCGGTGTGGCCTTGGGTGCCGCTACCTACTGGGCATTCATCAATCCCACCATCGCCCTAACGGCGTTCACCTCGGTATTGATTGTCGCCTGTCCGTGCGCGTTGGCGCTCGCGGCTCCGTTCACCTTGGGCACCGCTCATCGCTGGCTCGCCAAATGGCATGCCTATCTGAAGAGCGCGAGCATCATCGAACGCCTTGCCCGCGTGGACACCATCGTGTTCGACAAGACGGGCACATTGACCGCTGCCGGTGCTGGCTTAGTTCGCTTTGAAGGCGCGTCGTTAAATGAAGCCGAGGAACGCGCTCTCTTCTCGATGACCCGCCACAGCACGCATCCACTGGCCGTGCGCTTGGGGCAGGCTATCGCCGGTGAGCATTATCCTGAAACGGTTCGCTCATTCTTGGAAACCGCCGGTTGCGGCATGGAAGGGCAGGTCAACTTTCAGGAGATCTGGATGGGCTCGGCTGCCTGGTTGCAAACGCGCGGCTTGAAAACCGCGCAAGTGAGCAACGAAGGCAGCGTCATCCACGTTGCTATCAATGGCCAGTATCGCGGCTGTTATCTGCTCCAGAACGCGCTGCGACCCGAAACGGATCGTCTTATCAAGGAACTTTCTTCGCACTACCAGCTCGCTCTGTTGAGCGGCGACAATGAACGCGAACGCGCACGCTTCGCTGAAATTTTCGGTGCTCAGGCGCAGTTGCAATTCAATCAAAGCCCATTGAACAAGCTGGGCTTGATCCGCGAACTGCAACAGCAGGGCAAGACTGTGATGATGGTGGGCGATGGCCTGAATGACGCCGGTGCCCTGAAGCAGAGCGATGTGGGCGTGGCGGTGGTGGAAGACATGAGCGCCTTCTCACCCGCGAGTGACGTGATCCTCTCCGC
>CAZRGY010000320.1:0-5449 GCA_964599715.1 uncultured Verrucomicrobiota bacterium
CACAGGTAATGATCCTGCGATGCCTTCAACCACTCGACCAGCTTGGCCGTGTGGCCTTGCGTGGCATCAAAGGCGTAGTTGCTGTCGAGGAAGGCGATGCGCTCGATGTCGTCCGGGATGCGCTGAAGGCCGTTGAGATATCCAAAGGTGAAACTGCCCCCGCCGCTGTGGCCTGTGAGCACAATTCGTGGCCTGATTGTCGCAAACCGGCTGCGGAGTGACTCCACAATCTGCCCGATGCGCGCGCCGTCTGGATCATGTTTGCGACGCCAGACTGGCCAGGCCTTCTCCGCGCATTCGAGATAGGCGACGATCAGGGTTTGATTGGTCAACCTCGCCCGAAGCCAGCGCGTCTGTGCGCCGATGTGCTGGATATCGAATTTCTTGTCGTCACCGTCGTGGATTTGCCTGCCGATGGTTTGCTCGATGGAATTTCCATTCGGTAGCGCATAGAGGATCAGCCGGACCGGCTTGTTGGATTGGATCGTCTGCGGGCTGTTCAGGACAACCCTGACTCCAGGCTCGAAGCGAAGCGTTTCGAAGCGCTCGCCGAAGGCATTGGTAGTGACACGGCCAGGTGAGATCACCGAAGGAGTGTTCATCACGTATTGGGATTGAGTGACCGGGCCTTCATCACTGAACAGAGAGCAGAGCAAAGGATCGGCAAGGACTGTTTCAACTCGCGCAGGTTTGCCATCGAGCAGCATGGACCGGCGGACGAGCCGAATGCCGTGGCTGTAGTCCACCCACTGACTGCCGTGCCCGAGGTAAAGCGGCTGGATGGGTTTGCCGTCGGGTTTGTGCCAGCCGTAGATGGCAACTTTGCCGGGGGAAGTGGCGAGTCGCGCTGTGATCACCACGTCCTTCTTGTGACCGGCGACCAATGCACCCAGGGGATGGTCTGCCAAGGTGTCCGCGCGCTGCTTCGCAACGGTGAAATTGTGGTCGAGAAAGACCGGCACGGTGTTCATCACCGGGTTGGGTGGAATCGGAGACGGCGTGAGCTTGACCTCCGCTGCCATGTAGATTTCGTCCACCATTCGCCGTGTCGGCAAAGCGCAGTCGAGCTTGTCGGCAATCTTTTGTGCCGCCTCGGGCGAAAGCGGCGTCAGGAAATAGTCAGTGTCCAAACCCACGGCCAGATACTCGGGTGCCACTTCCAACGTGGCTGAGCGGGGCTTGCCTTCGATCTCCCGATTCACAACGACCGGGACAAAGCGCCTCCAGAACTCGGGAACATTCCCTGCAAACACCTGTTGGAGAATCTCCCGCTCCCGGCTTGGGCGATCCAGGTCCGCAATGCTTTTGGCGAATGAGGAACCTGCCAATGCACTCGATGATCGCGCAGGCAGAGGGAGTGCGACCTGCTTTTCAGAAATCTGCGCGGAGGCGCCTTGTAGAGAAAATGCCGTGAGAGCGAGCAGACTTATTTGCAGCAACGCATTCCTTGATGAACCCCAACCCGCGTTCAGTGAAGGTGCATTCACAGGCGATGCAGTTGCATCAATTCTGCGAGGGATTGGCCGGATGAAACGATGGCACCTTGAAGCGGGCCATTTCCGCTCCACCACGGTTGCCCGGAATGATCGCCATCAAGCCGGTGTTGATGTCCTCAAAATACAGCACGATGACCGCGCGGTTATCCAAGGCGGCGGAGCCATGCAGGAAACCGGTCTTGGGCACCCTCGACACGCGTGCGTTCTCAATCCTGGCCGGTTTGCCCAGCGCCTTGGCCGCGATCTGGTTCATCACCGCCACCAACCCGGTCGCCTCCTCCACAAGGCCCATGCCGATGAACGTCGCATCGCCGCCAAACTCCTCCAGAAAGTAATAGAACGCCTTCTCGTAATCCGTGGGGTGCAGCAGACGTTCGCGAAGCACGCCCAGATGATGATCCAGATTGCTTGAAGCGCTGTTCATGTCAGAAATCAGTGTCCGGCTCCTCGAAGTTCATTTCCGCAATCCATGCATTGCGATAGCGGACGTCGTGACCCTCGCACTGGAGCTTGAGCCCCTGCGGTGAATCCGTGATGCCGAAGCCCTTGTCATTCCCGCCGTCCACACCCGAGTTCGGACCGCCCCACACCTTTTGAATCGGCTGGTTGTGATGCACCTTCTCGCCGTTGAAATACATCGTGACCATCGCCTTCTCGGTGAGCTTGCCGTCCTTGAAGCGCGCGGCCCGGAACTGGATATCGTAGGCGTTCCAAGTGCCGAGGCCCTTGAAGCAGTGATACGGCGACTCGGTTTCGTTGATCACCGCGCCCATGCCGTGCTTGGTCTTGTCGCCCTCCTGAATCTGGATTTCGTAGCGGTTCTGGAGATACACACCGCTGTTGCCCTTCGGATTCATCACGCAGAACTCGATGTGCAAACGGAAGTCGCGGTAGGTCTTCTTGGTGACAATGTCCGCCGCGCCATATTTGCCGCCGTCCGCCGCGCGATCATCGGTCATCAACGCGGTTTTGCCCTTGTCCACCGGGTCATCGACGATCTTCCACTTGATCGGCATGGAGGAACCAAAGCGCGGCCCCTCCCAGTAAATCCACTTTTCATCCAGCAGTTCCCGTGTGCCGTCGATGATGACCTCGGCACCCTTGATGGGCTTGGCACCGACGTCGATGTGCTTGTCGGCAGCGTGAAGGTTTAAGATCGAGAGAAAAGTGATGGCTGACAGCAAAGAGTAATGGTGCATGGCTGGAAGCTACCCGGAGCCTTTTGGAGACACAAGGAAGGTCGTTGGCGTTGATCACGCCAATCTGTGATAGAACGCGGCTGCGTTTGCATTGGAAGTTTCGGGTCGGGTGCGCACTCCGTGCGCGCCGTCCGGTGAAACGCAAACCTGCCAGGACGGATGAGACGCCTCACCGAGGCGTCTCTACGTTGCGCTTGGTCAAAGGTGGCGTCGCTCGCGCTGCGAGCGACGTTGCCTCGCAGCACGAGGCAACCACCAACGCGGCGGCCAGCGGAGTGACCGCCCTACCACGACTGAAAGTTTCTCGCGCCAGGCAAAGACTCGCATTCCCGATATATTCACCTGCTTTCAATCACGCTAAAAACCTTCACACGCTGCCAGTCTCAGCTTGCTGAGAAACGAGGAATGCGGGATACATCACGTCATGAAGGCTAAGGCTAGACGTCTGGCTATAATCGTAGTGTCAACGGTGGGGTTTACGTTGCTATCGGCCAAATGCTTGCCTGCAGAAAAAAAGTCGGCGAGCAACAAAGAAGCCACGATCACGGCGGCCCCTCATCAAGGCAACCTACCTCACATGATAGACGCAATGGATGCCATGAGGCGTGGAGATCGCGAACTCGCCAAGCACGGGCTGGACATGGCCATCAGAAATATTGAGGGCGTTTTTGGTTTGTCTGATTCGGGGAGGAAGGCCCGAAGCTACAGCGTCGAGGAATCGAGGAAACTCTTTCTAGGCGAAAGCCATGAAAGGGTCTTGGCTTATCTGCTGCGCGGCTTTCTGTATTTGGATGATGACGAAATGGACAATGCCCGCGCTTGCTTTAAGTCGGCTTCGTTCCATGACTTGGATCTTAAAGCGGATCCACCAGTCTCGGATGTGTTTCTAGCAGAGTATATGGACATTCATCTGGGCTCGCTCATGGTGGAGGTTTCCAAGTGGCCCGACACAGGCAGCACACCATCTGGATTTCCTCCTTTTAACCCAAAAAACAATCTTCACCTGCTGATCGAAACAGGCCACGCTCCGGCAAAACAGGCCCTAGGCAGCCATCGGCACATTCTGGGCTACGAAGCCCGATATCAATGGTTCCAAAACCTGATAATCCGTTGCAACTCAACGCCTATCACGGTGCCTCCACCAGAGGATTTTTATTATCACGCCACGAGCCGAGGAAGCCGCGACATGGACAAAATCTTAGTCCGCAAGGCTCAGATCAAGGACGCCACCAGCGTAGCGGGAGATGCTGCGCTGGTATCAGCATCAGCCCTCTTGGTGTCCGGATCAGACGATTTGGGCGTCGTGCTCGTAGTTGGCGGCGTAGGCCTTGCACTCAAAGGCATCTCAGCATTGGGCAAAACGGCAGTGGATACACGCTACTGGACAAACCAACCCCGACTTCTCTGGTATGCCACCTGTAACGCCCCGATCGGGACCAATCACTTGGAATTCCAGTTTCATGACAAGTTTGGTGACACCGTATGCACCATCCGCACAAACGTGGTGCTACATCCCACCCCAGAGAGGCGGCAAAGTTTTTTCTTCTTGTCCGCGAAGGACTACGAATACTAGCGTCCAACTAAGCGAACGCATCAATCTAGGTGCTATCTTGGATGGGATCAAAGCCACGCACAAAATATGAAAACCAGTTGGATCAATGCGGTATTGCTCGCCATCTGTGCAACAACCAGCCTGCTATCCAGCGGGTGTGCATTCACCGTGGAGAAAGTGAACATTGCCTATCGCACACCAAAAGAATGGCCACGGCAATTTGACAAGAAGCCGGAAGTCGGGGTGACCATAGGCAACTTTGAAGACAAACGCCCTGTATCTACAACGGTTTGGCTAGCTAACAAATACAACGGCTATGGCAAAACGTCTGGAGGGTATGAGGCTGAAAAGCCCCTAGCAGAGATTCTCCGGGACGCCATGATCAGTGGGCTAATCGAAGCAAATTACAAGGTAGAGAAGAATCAGGATAGGAGTGTGCTGACCTGCAACGTGCTAGATTATGGGACGGAGTTCATCCAGACTGGAATGTTCGGTTCAGAATTGCGGACGCGGCTGCAATGTGAGTTCACATTGATTGACAACGCTTCCAAGCAGGTCCTGTGGAAGGAGATTATCCAGGGCAATGCGCTCATGGCATTCGGCGCGGGATCAAAGGCAAAAAATCAATACCCGTGGCGGCCAGAGGAAAAGTTCGGCACAAGCGGTACGCCAAACAAAGATGCGCTCCGGCAGATTACTATCCTCTCGATTGACAAGGTAGTTATGGAGGTTATCAAGAGCGAACAATTCCGGAGCGCGGTAACTCGGTAGGTTTTCGGAAGCCGTAAAGCAATCGCATCGACTGAGCAACCGCAGTTTATTGCACACTGACGGTGATCAAGTCTCCAATCAGGCGAGGCAGTTTGTCCAAAACCGTAGCGAAGGCGGCAATAGTTTTAGCCATTTGCGTCCCCTAATAGTCTTGAAGCCTATCCGGGCGTAGAACGGATGAATACCGAAAATGACCCGTTCAAACCGCCATCGGGTAGGCAACAAAAAGAACTGACGGGCGCAAAATGGCAAAGCTCATCAACTCTCAATCACATTTATCTCCACCGGCTCGACGCTGATGCCGAGCTTTTCCATCCACTTGATGGCTTTCTTGATCTCGGCGCGGTCGCCGTCAAGTTCGAGACAGACGATGCCGATTTCATCCGTGACGGAGGCGTGGCGGACGGTGCTCGTGACGTTGAACTTGTGAC
>CAZRGY010000321.1:0-5413 GCA_964599715.1 uncultured Verrucomicrobiota bacterium
TACACGACCGATGCGATGGCGGCCGCAGGCGCGCCGCCGGGACGATATCGCATCGGGGCGGTGGAAGTGGAGGTGGGCGCGGACCAAGTGGTGCGATTGCCCGGGCAACCGAACTTCGCAGGATCGGCCTTGAAGCCGATCGAGGGAGTGCAACGCACGGCACAAATGTTGGGCGAGTCATGGCAGACGATTTGGCCCTGTTTCTCGATGGTTCCGGGCCGGATGATGGGGTTGGACGTCACACTTGAGCCGGGCAAGGCGGCGAGTTTTTGTCTGGTGGAGACAGATGCGGCGCAACTTCCAAAAAGAATCAGGGTTTATTTGAACGGAGAAGAGAAGGGGCAGTCGAATGAATAAGCCATTTGGTCGCGGTCCTCATTGGCTAGGTTCCACAAGCGGGTTATACTTCTGGGAGAATCATCATGAGTGAAACACAAAAGCTGTCACCACGGGAGGTGATCCAGGCCATCTCGGCCAATATCGAACAAGTCATGCAGGGGCAAAGCGGAGCCATCCGCAAGCTGCTCGCGGCATTGATCAGCGGCGGGCATGTGCTGCTGGAGGATTATCCGGGCACCGGCAAGACCACGCTGGCCAAGGCGCTGGCACTCTCGGTGCAGGCGGATTTCAAGCGCATCCAATTCACGCCGGACCTGTTGCCATCAGATATCCTTGGCGTCTCCATCTTCAACCAGCGCGACCAGCTCTTCCATTTCCATGAGGGGCCGGTATTCGCGAACATCATGCTGGCGGATGAGATCAACCGTGCTTCACCACGCACGCAGTCGGCGTTGCTCGAGGCGATGGGTGAAGGACAGGTGAGCGTGGAGGGACAACAGCGCAAGTTGTCCGAGCTGTTTTTTGTGATCGCGACGCAGAACCCGGTGGAATTCCGCGGGACTTATCCGTTGCCCGAGGCGCAGATGGACCGTTTCGCGCTGCAATTCACTTTGGGTTACGTGAGCACGGAGGAAGAGGTATCCATCCTTTCCGCACAAGAGCGGAGGCATCCGATCGATGGGCTCAAGCCCTGTGTGACGATGGCGGATGTGCTGATGGCGCGTCAGGCCGTGCAGGCAATCAGCATCAGCGAGGAACTGAAGCGCTACATCGTGGACCTGACCTCCGCGACGCGCAAAGCACCGGGAGTGCAACTGGGCGCAAGCCCGCGTGCGTCTCTCTCGCTGATGAAAGCGGCGCAGGCATTGGCTTTGTTCGACGGGCAGACGTTTGTGACGCCGGAGAACATCCAGGAACTCGCGGTGGAGGTTATCGCCCATCGTATGGTGATGGAGCCGCAGGCGAAGTTCAGCGGGCAGACGGCAAAGAGCGTGGTGGAGGATATCTTGAAGACGGTGAAAGTACCGGCGTAAGCAGGAACAGATTGTGAACTGGGCGCATGACAATTTCAGGAGACGGTCTTATCGACAGTACCGTTTCTATTTCGTGATGCGGCGTTGGTTCGTGCGGCGGATCGGGAGTGTGGGAGTGTTGGTGCTGGCCAGTGCACTGGTGCTGGCGATGTTCGGTTTGGATACCAACATGACAGTGGCCTACCAGGCGTTCACGCTGATGCTGGCGTTGATAATCGTTTCCGGACTTACTTTGTGGCTGGGGCGGACGAAATTCAGTGCGCAGAGGATATTGCCCCGCTTTGCCTCGGCCGGGTCCCCCGTGAGATATCGTGTCCGCTTCAAGAACACGGGCCGTTATGCGCTGCGGGATGTGGACGTGATGGAGGAACTGGCTGATCCGCGACCGACCCTGGAAGAATTCCTGAACACGCCTGAGCCGGGGGAGGAGAAACGCAACTGGTTGGATCGCACTTATGGCTTTTACCGTTGGCAATGGCTGCTGGAGATCAATCAACGGGGGACAGTGAAGGCGACGAGCCTGCCGCGTTGCCTGTCCGGGGCGGTGCAGGAGATCGATATGGAGATCATGCCCAAGCGGCGCGGTGTCTTGCACTTCGAGCAACTCATCGCGGCGAGCATGGACCCGCTCGGTATTTTCCGCCAGATCTCGCCAGTTGAGCTCAAGGACAAGTTGCTCGTCCTGCCGAAGCGTTATCCCATACCGCACTTTGCTTTGCCGGGTTCGCTGCGGTATCAGCAGGGTGGGGTGGCTCTGGCGGCGTCAGTGGGTGAATCGGAGGAGTTTGTTTCCCTGCGTGATTACCGGCCGGGTGACCCGATGCGGCACATCCACTGGCGGAGTTGGGCACGGACGGGCAAGCCGATCGTGAAGGAGTTTCAAGACGAGTTCTTTGTGCGGCACGCGCTGATCCTCGATACTTTTGATACGGTGGCATACAGCGAGAGCTTCGAGGAAGCGGTTTCCGTGGCGGCTTCATTTGCCTGCACCATCCAGACACAAGATTCGTTGCTGGACCTGATGTTCGTCGGCTCACAGGCGTATTGTTTCACGGCGGGTCGGGGCTTGGCACATACGGAACAGATGCTGGAGATATTGGCCTCGGTGAATCTCTGCCAGACCAAGGAATTCGATTCCCTCTCCAATGTGGTGATCGAGCATATCCCCGTGGTGAGCGGATGCATCTGCGTATTATTGAAATGGGATGCGAGCCGACAGGAATTCATCAAGAAGCTGCGCGGACTGGATGTGCCGGTGGCGGTGTTCGTGATGAAAGAAAGGGGCGCACCGGAAATCACGGAACTCGGCCCGATGGCGGACATGCCCGAACATTTTCATCAACTGGAGCCGGGCAAGATCGAGGAGGCCTTGAGACAGTTATGAAAACGCCTCCCTTACTCCTTGGCTTTACTTTGCTCTTCTGGGGTTTTCAGTCCGGCATGCTATGGGTGGGCGGCGTGATGGCGGTTTTGCTGGAGCTCTCGCTGCTGCTCAAGATGCGTTGGGAAGTGGATCGGAGTGATTACTACCGGGTATGGGATTTCTGCGCGATCCTGTTTACTGCCTCGGCCATCTATTGTTTCGTGTCGCGGGATACCACAAACGATCTGATGGATTTCTTTCAGGCCACGAATTACAGCAAGCGCAACCAGGTAATGAACAATGCGTTTGCCACGACGTTCATCTTTTTCCAATGGATGCCGATGGTGTTCTTCCCTCTGATCCTGGTGCAGGCTTACGGACATAATCCCGAGATACCGTACAGCACTTTTTCCTGGATATGGCGACGGCAGATACGACAGAAAGCCATGA
Source organism: uncultured Verrucomicrobiota bacterium (assembly GCA_964599715.1). Lineage (GTDB taxonomy): Bacteria > Verrucomicrobiota > Verrucomicrobiia > Limisphaerales > JAEYXS01 > JAEYXS01. The sequence goes on from CAZRGY010000321.1 coordinate 3,187, forward strand.
CTGAACGGGGCACCTTGAATGCGTCCTTCCCATACTTCGCGGTGACCTTGTTTTCCACCTCCTTGGTCAATGAACGTGATCCATTGTTCTATCTGGGGCTCAGTATATTGGTTGTATTCGCGCTGGCGGCCATCCGGCCCAAACGTTTTTCACGGATACTCTGGTTGCCGCTGGCGTTGTCCGTGGTGGTCTTGGGCTATGGCGGGCATGTGGGGTTGCAAAAGCTGCAAGGTGCGGTGGAGACGAACTTCTCGCAGTGGCTCTCGAAGATGCTCAACCGTAACTCGAATCCTTTTGAGAGCCGCACGGCGATCGGGCGGTTGGGCCGCTTGAAGCTCTCAGGCGAAGTGGTCATGCGGGTGGAAGTGCAGGGCTCGCCCGTGGAGCTTTTGCGCGAGGCCAGCTACGATACGTTCATCAGCCCCTCATGGATCGTCAGTCGCGTGAAATTTGAAGACGCCATCTCGGAGAATGAAGCCAGTACCTGGCCGCTGATACCGGAGAAGGAGATCACCGGCACGGCCATAGTCTCCACGTATTTTCCTCGCGGACGCGGCATGTTGTGTGCGCCGAATGGGGTGGGGACCATTGATAAGTTGCTCGCGGCCCAAATGGAGACAAATCATTATGGCGGCATCCGGGTATCCAATGCCACGACCTTTGCCCGTTATGAAGCGAAGCATGGCCCTGGGGTGACGATTGATTCGCCTCCGGTCGATGCGGACAGAGCCATCATCGAGAATGAGCAAGAGGTGATCCGTCAGGTCATCGCCGAGACGGGTTTGAAGAAAGAGGATCCGTTATCCAAGAAGCTCATGACCTTGCAGCAATTCTTCGTGGAGAAATTCCGTTACGATACTTGGCAGGGACCGGTGGATAAAAGCAAGCGGCAGTCGATGTTGGGCTATTTCTTGACGGAGACTCGGGCGGGGCATTGTGAGTACTTCGCCACGGCTACGGTATTGCTCCTGCGTGAGCTTGATGTGCCGGCGCGTTATGCGGTGGGCTTTGCGGTGCAAGAAGCAGATGGGCCGCCCAATCACTTTGTGGTGCGCGAACGGCACGGGCATGCCTGGGTGCTGTATTACGATGAGTTGGCCAAGGTCTGGAGGGATTTCGATACCACGCCGCCTGACTGGTTTGGTATCGAGGAAAAGAAGAACGCCTCGATCTTCGAGCCGATCAAAGACATGTGGTCCAAGTTTCGCTTCCAGATATCGGAATGGCGCTGGCTGACGGATCGCGAGAAATTGCGTCGCAACATGATCTGGGTGCTGCTGGTGTTGATCAGCCTGTTGGCATGGCGATTGGTGCGGCGCAGTCGCATCAAACGCGCCGGTGATGGCGATGGCGAAGCGGGCAAGCCGATAGATTGGCCGGGATTGGATTCGGAATTTTACGCGGTGGAGCAAAAGCTGGCCGCGATGGGATTGGACCGGTTGGAAGGCGAGAACATCAGCCAATGGCTGAAGCGGGTGGGGGAATTGAAGCCCGAAGTGGTGAAGGAGCTGCCGGCATTGGTGCAGCTACATTACCGCTATCGTTTCGACCCGGCGGGCTTGAACAGAGAGGAGCGGAAGCTGTTGAAGGAGGGGGTGAGCGGTTGGCTGGAAGCGCAGAAGTTGGGGGCGAAAGCGGGTTAAGGAGCTATGCCCGCCGGAAACTGGCGGGAAGCTGGTCCAACAGCATTCGCCGCAGCGATGAAGTATTTCCGACGGGCATGTGGGCTCCCCACCCAAAAGAAATTCTGCAGAGGACCGGCTGGTGGCGGTAGTCACTAGTCCCTTTGTACGGCCCCGGGGTCGGTTGGAAGTTCACCGGCACGGTCAGGCGACGTCCACCCAGACGGCGCTTGAAGGTGCCGGTTCCAGCCGCGTTCCTCTGCAGGAAGATGTTCATGATATTTGTTCCGTTAAATTAGTGTGTTTGCGGAATGACGGGCAACGTCCCCTGGCCATGGTGCCTGTGGCCGGGTTTATGCCAGCGATCGCGTGTCAACGCGTAGGCGATGCCACTGGCGAAGAACAGGAACGCCCCCAGCACCACGAGATATCCGGTGGGCGTTATGCGCAGGACTTCGATGGCGTGATTGATGGCCACAGTGAAGACGTTTACCGCGGCAGCCACGGGCAAGGCTTTAGTGGCCCAATGACCATTGAACTGCCGGGCCAGCACATAGACGGCCACGATGAACATGCTCGCGAGGCTGATCAGTATGGCTGCATCC
>CAZRGY010000322.1:0-5383 GCA_964599715.1 uncultured Verrucomicrobiota bacterium
CCTGATCTTTCAGACGCTGCTTGGCGGCCAGAAAAACCTCGGGGTTGCTGCGGTTGAAAGCCATCTCCTCCAGATTCTGGAGAACCCGGTCACGCGGAGCCGGAGCGGGAGTCTGGGTAATACCTAAGAACGGCAGCGTGAACAGCAGTAACAGGAGACAACATCCTCGCATAGAGATGCCGCCACTATACCGACTAAGCGTGCTCCGGCAAGGCCTCCGTGATGCGCAAGATGCTCTTGGCGTGGCCGGAATCATTGTCGATATCGATGATGACGCCTTGCAAGGTCACACGCTCGGACGCGATACCGAAGCGTTGTGGTGTGAGGGTGAGAAAACGTTGCACTACGGGATCGATGTTCCGCCCGATGATGCTCTCATGCGGGCCGGTGAACCCGGCATCGCTCAGATAAGCCGTGCCTTTGGGGAAAATCTGGTCATCCGCCGTCTGCACATGGGTATGCGTGCCCACCACCGCGCTCACGTCGCCATCCAGATAACGGCCCAAGGCGATCTTCTCCGAGGTGGCTTCGGCGTGGAAATCCACAAAGATAAGGTGCGTGCTCTGGCGCAGCTTGTTCACCTCCGCCCGGATGGTGGTGAAAGGATTCTCCAAGGCAGCCATAAAAGTGCGCCCCTGCACATTGATGACGCCGAGTAAAGGCTGGCCTTCCTTTTGGAACAACGTGCTTCCCTGCCCGATGGTGCCGGGAGGATAATTCAACGGACGGACAAAACGCGGTTCCTGCAAGAGCAACTGTGTGACTTCCTTCTGATCCCACAGATGATCGCCACAGGTGATGATATCCACACCGCCACCAAAAATCTCCTCGGCTGTGCCCGGGGTGATACCCGCTCCGCCCGCCGAGTTCTCCCCATTAGCGATGACGACATCGATCTGATGTTCCGCCCGCAATTTGGGTACAAGCTTCGCAACGGCGCGCCGTCCGGGCTCGCCCACAATGTCTCCAATGAACAACAATTTCACGCTCAGCCAACTTAGGCAACCGAAGCCGAAGCGCAATGCCGAAGGTGGGGATGATGAGGCTTGATTCCAGTCTGGCAGGACCCGTTGGAGTCCCGCTCAATACCGCAGCACAAACTCCTTCGCATTCAGCAAAGCCCACACGATATCTTCGATGCCTTTGCGGCGATCGGGGTTTTCTTTGAGGTGGGCGAGCGTGCTGGCCAGCTCTTCCTTGGTGGGCGCACGGCTGGTGGCGGTCCAGAAAAGTTCGTTGATGATCTGCTCATCCGTCTTGCCAGACTTGATGAGTGAATCGATGCGGTTGTTTTCCCGCCCGATAAGCGTGTTCAGCAACGGCCCGCTGATGAGCTGGAAGGCCTGCCCCATCGTGGTGTCGTTCGAGCGCTCGCACTCCGTCGGGATGAGCCGTGGCGGCTTGCCGAAGACTTGCAGAAAGTTCTCCTCGCCCGCGCCGCCTTTCATATCACGTCGACGCACGGCCGCCACCCCTGGCAGTTGGGTCGCGCGATAACCATCCGGATATCCGTTAAAGCTCAGTGAGGTGCCGGTCAGTTGGGCCGCCGCGTCCAGGATCAACTCTGCCGGCAGACGACGCGGGATGGTGCGGGAGTAATTGATGGCATCTTCCTCATTCGCTTCGTTCGGCGTGGAAGATACCTGATAAGCGCGCGAGTTCATGATGGTGCGGATGAGATACTTCACATCGAACTTGTGCTTCACGAAATCGGCCGCCAACGCATCCAGCAACTCAGGATGGCTCGGCAGGTTGTTCACGCTGAAATCATCCACTGGGTCCACGATCCCCCGCCCCAATAGATGGAACCAGATGCGGTTCACCTGGGCGCGCACGAACATCTCGTTATCCGCCGAGCCCAGCCAGGCCGCCAAGGCGATAAGCCGGTCTTCGTCTTCAGGGATGGTGGATTTCTCCACGCCGAGGAAACGCGGATGAGCGTTCTGTCCGGTGCGCGCGTTCTTCACCTCGCTCTTGTCATCGATGAACACGATCTGTTCACCGACGAATTCATTCAGATCACTGCGGTCGCGCCGTTTGTTCTCGAGGATCTTGTAATCGATACGCGCGAAGAGGCTGGCCCAGTCATAGTAATCATCCTGCGTCCAGCGCTCGAAGGGATGATTGTGGCACTTGGCGCATGAGATGCGGCTGCCCAGGAATAGCTGGGCGGCGGTTTCGGCGCGAGTTACGGCATCCCGCGTGGAGCGATAGTAATTCGCCGGCGGGTTCGCGTAGGTGCTACCGCGCGCGGCGATGAGCTCACGAGTGAATTGGTCCAGCGGCTTGTTATCCGCAAAGCTCTGCCGGATCCAATCGTGAAAAGCCTGCACGCCTTTGCGATCCAGCGTCTTCTCCTCATTGCGCAACAGGTCAGACCATTTCAGCGCCCAGTAATCCGCGTATTCAGGGCGCTCCAGCAATTGGTCAATCAGCTTGCTCCGTTTCTTGGAATCCTTGTCCGCGACGAATTGCCGGGCTTCCTCCGCCGTGGGCAGGATGCCCAGCAGATCCAGATAAGCGCGCCGGATGAACTCGTGGTCTTCACTGACCGGTGAAGGATTGAGCCGCATCTTCTTGAGCTTGGTGAAGACGAACTCATCCACGTAGTTGTTGGGCTTGGGATTCTGCCACTTGAACGGCCGGTTCGGCAGACTGGCCGTCCGCACGGACTGATGCTGGTTCAGGTAACGCACCAGCACCGAGGTCTCCCCGTCATTCTGCATCTCCACTTTGCCATCGATGCTTACCGCTGCTTTGGGTGAAGCCGGTGAGTAAGTGGCGATACGCGTGACATCGCGCTTGGTCCCGTCTGAGAACGTGGCGATGGCCTTGATATCAAAGTTCTTGGCCGGCGCAATCAGGACGCGCTCCATCGGCGTCACTTCCAACTTCACCAGTTTGGGTGCATCGGCCGCATCCCGCTTGGCCCCCGCCGCGATCCAGTCCCGCAAGACTTTGTATTCCAGCGAATCTTTCGGAAACCGCTGTCCTCCCTCATGGGCGATCGCCGCCGAACCCTTTAGCAGGATAAGACTTTGATCGGGAGAGAAAGTGTCGATGCGGCGACCGAAGAAATCACGCGTGAGCGCATCGTAATCGAAATCTGGATCGCTACCCCAAAGGGAGAGCTTGAAGCTAGCCTTGCCGGTCTGGTTGCCGTGGCAGCCGCCGATATTGCACCCGGCCTTGGTGATGGCTGCCATGACGTCCCGCTCGAAGGACACATCCGCCGCGTGACTCAGTGCCGGGAGCATAAGCCCGGTGAGTCCGGTCAGCAGCAATGTCTTCAGACGACGGTGCATAAGTGTGTTATAACCCTATTTTCGATACGTGGGAAGGGTCAGATATTCAATAAAAAGCTGGGAACACCTCGGATAAGCGCGGCATTCGGTGCACTGAAACGTAAGCAACGGGAATCCGCCGCCCCTTAAGCTTATGGCTTAGTGGGAACGGTCGGCAGGGTGAAAAAGAAGGTTGCCCCTTGGTCCACTTCGGCCACGGCCCAGACTTTGCCGCCGTGGCGGTGGATGATGCGTTGCACCGTGGCCAGCCCTATCCCTGTGCCACTGAACTCCTCCACTGGATGCAGCCGTTGGAAGGGGTGAAAGAGTTTATCGGTGTAGCTCATGCTGAAGCCGGCCCCATTATCTTTCACGAAATAAACGAGCGAGCCATCCGCTTGTGGCTGGCGGCCGAACTCGATGACGGTCTGCGGTTTGCGGGCGGTGTATTTCCACGCATTCCCCAGCAGGTTCTCCATCACGATCTGCAACAAGCCGGGATCACCCCGGACCTCGAGGTCGGGCTGGATCTTGAATTCCGCTTTGCGCTTAGGTTCGCTGGCCTGCAGTCGCGTGGCTTGGCGTTCGGCGATCGAACTCAGTGATGTCGACTCCTGATGCAGCTCGATCCGGGTGAACCGGGCCAGCCGGAGCAGGTCATCGATAAGCTCGGACATCAGCTTGGTCTCCTCCTGCACCCGCTCCAGATAAGAGAGCCCCTCAGGCACCAGCTTGTTCTCGGGATTCTCCCGGATCAAGGCAGCCAGAACATTGATGCTGCGCAACGGCGTGCGCAGATCATGAGAAACGGACGCGGAGAAGGCTTCGAGCTCTTGATTAGCCATGGCCAATTGCCGGGTGCGTTCTTCCACCCGCTGTTCCAGCTCGGCGTAGAGCTGGATATTCTCCATCGCCACCGAAGTGGTGTTGGCCAAGGCCTGAAGCAGCTCTACTTCGGCGGGCGTGGCCTCGTGTGGCTGCGCCCAGTAATTGCCAATGGCTCCGATGGGGGAAGCGGTGCGGATGGGCACCATCACCAGACTTTTGACGAAAGTAGGACGGTAAGCATTTACGGGAATGCGCGGGTCCGCATAGATATCCGGCACGACAGCAGACTGGTGGTTCAACATGGCCCAACCGCTGATACAGGCGCTCAAGGGAAAACGCTGGCCTTTCCAGAGCGGGCTGATGGCGTCCTCATCCACATAACAGCACTTGTCATCTTCCCGCAGGACGAAAGTGGCGCCATCGGCACCGGTCAGTTCACGAGCCGCCCGCCGCACCACGGCCGCTACGGCATCCACCGTGCGGGCCAGCGAAAGTTCCTGCACAGCGGTGACCAGCCGGCGCATGGCTTGGTTATGCCTTGCCAACGCCGCGTCACTTCCCGTGGCCGGGCTGGCCGGATGATCCTGTTGCAGCCGCCGCACGGCCGCGAGCAATTGCCAGAGATGATCCTTGAGAACGAAATCAGCGGCACCGGCGGCCAGGCAGTTTTTTACCAAGGTCTCACTGGCGGCACCGGAAACAAAAATGAAAGGTACGGAAGGACATAATTCGTGGGCGAGTTTCAAGGCAGCTTCCCCGCTGAAACCCGGCAGGCCGTTATCGGCGAGGATGAGATCCAGACCTCCTTTTTCCAAAGCCGCCTGATATCCCTTCGCTTCATCCACCTGTTGCCAGTCCAGTTGAAAACCACCCCGCTCCATGGCCCGTCGGACCAGCAGGGCATCCACTGAACTGTCTTCAAAATGTAGGACGCGCAACTTCTTCATCACGTTTGATAACTCTACAACCGGGGTCCTCTCTAAGCGAATGCCGTTAAAAACTAACAGGCACGTTCAGGAGTCAAAAGGGGAAAGTTCAAGCCCGACATCCGGGGGCTGCCACTACTTCCAATACTGCATCAGCACCTTCACATCGCGCTGATCATTCCGGCGGAGTATGGCTACCATTTCCCGTTGCTTGCCGTTCAACTTGGCGGTGACGGTTACTTGAAACGTGGCGCTGCGCTGACTCATCAATCGGGTGGCATTGGCTGCGCCCTGACCAATGAGCCCCAAGTCACCGAGGATTTCTGGCAGAGATTGGTATAGGAA
>CAZRGY010000323.1:0-5374 GCA_964599715.1 uncultured Verrucomicrobiota bacterium
CTGAAATCAATCCCACAAAACCCACAAACTTTCCATCACATTCCGCTAAAATTTGTGATGAAAACCCAACCATTTCCATGCCAGAAACATACAAAAACCACTGCATGCGTAACTTCGCAATCGCCCCCTTGTTCCCTCGCATTAGCGAGGCCAGATTCTTAGCCACGGGTTTCCAACCCGTGGTGCTCCGCCCAAAAACTCCCGCGTCGCATCGCGACGCCAGATTCCCCTTTGCCATTCGAAATCCTGTCCCAGCCCACCATGTCTCCGCCTTGACCCAGCCGCTTCAATAAAGAAAAGTCCTAGCAAGAGCCCAAAACAACACCCGCATTAACTTCAGAACACATCACCCATATGCCAGTGAATATCTACCGGGTTATGCCAGCGGGCCAAAACAACGAGCGCGTCGCTTGGCTATGCGATGGCATTTGGCAGCTGCCCGAACAGGCAGAGGCTCTCGTAGTTTGGCTAAGAGAAAATCACAGCATCCTCCAGCCGGATGCGTATGTCGCTGATATTGGGTTTTCACCACGTGAGGATGCTTTGGGCGGTGGGGCCGCCCTTCCGCCAGAAATGCTGCGCACCATGGCGGATCTCGGCATGTCGTTGTTCCTGTCAGAATATCAAAATGACAGTGAAGACCGATGACCCATAACCGGATTAGGTAAGCAGGCAGAGGCGGTATGGTTTCATTTCCGCTAAAGTCTGAGGTTCCCATACCTAATTTCTACTTTCACGTTTCCCGCTCTGCTGGCCAATCTACCCGCCCCCAATTCGTGCAAATTCGTGTCTACCCTCCCTCCGTTTCCCTCTTCCCGCTCCCTTATTTTTGCGCTAGCCTTTGGCCCGCATGAGTTCCCCCGAGGAAGCCGAATTGCTGGCGCGCTGTCGCCAAGGCGACTCCGCCGCCTGGGATGAACTCTTTGACCGTCACTATGCCATCTGCGGGCGCTTCCTCTTCCAGCTCTCCAGTTCGCTGACCGCGGAAGACGTGGATGAGATCTGTCAGGAAACTTTTTTGACGGTCATCAAGAGCCTGCCTTCGTTTCAGGGCAACTGCCAGTTTCAGACCTGGCTGTTTCGCATCGCCGTGAACAAGGCACGCGACTATCAGGAAAAACAACGCGCGGCCAAGCGCGGGGGCGGCCAGCTCACCCTCTCGCTGCACGCCGAGGACCCGGAGACCGGCCTCTCCATTGATCCGCCCAGCCAGCGGCACGGTCCGGATGGCGAGCTGGCCCGGCAGGAAGACGCCTCGCTGGTCGTCGCCGCCTTGCTGGAACTGGGCGACCCGTGCCGCGAGATCATCGAGCTCCGTTACTTCGGTGACCTGAGCTATCAGGAAATCTCCAAGGCCTTGGAACTCAACGAGAAGACCGTGAGTTCCCGGCTCAGCAAATGCCTGGATAAACTGGAACAACTGGCCCGGGTGAAGTTTTCCGGGGAGAATTCGCCAGTTTCTCCGTCTAACAGTTAGCCGATCATGTCGCAAGAACCGGAAAAAGAGATCGAGAAGCAACTGCGCGAGCACGCGGATAAGCGGCGCGCCGAAGCCGGCGATCAGCTGAACCTGCACCCCGCCACCCGGCGGCTGTTGCAGGACGAAGTGGCGCGCACTTACGGCACCAACCCCGCCGCCGCTACGGCCACGGAGAAGAAAGCCGTACGCCCTTGGTGGGCTTACTGGCCCGGCGTGCTCTTCGCGACGTGCTGCGCCATGCTGCTCGCCATCGTGTTTCTGAAATCGGGATCGGAAGAAGCACCATTAAGTTATTCGCAAGCCGAAAACCATGCACCGGTCAGTTTCGAACTGGCTGCCACCTCGCCTCAACCCTACGCCGATGCGATGCCTGCCGCCGCGCCGCCCTCCGGTGAAAAGATGATCGAGAGCAACATGGATCGCTCCGTGCCGATGACTTCCATGCGCGTTGCAGAAAGTCAGCGCGCGCCTGAACTCGCCGAGCCTGCATCAAAGCCCGTTTCTGTAAATGCCCCGGCTGTTCAGATGAAATATAAGGAAGCGAAAGCGGACAGCCTCGCAGCCCGTGACAGCATCCCCGCTCCGGCTGCTCCACCCGCGCCAACTGCGGCTCCTGCATTGATGCCCGCCGATCCATCGCCCAGCGTCTCACTGGCCGGAGCCCGACCAGAGCCCGCTGCCAGGTCGAAAGTCATGAAAGCTGCGGAAACGCCCGCTCCAGTCATCGCCTCGCCCCAACCGCCACAGGCAAAAATGGCGGATGAACTCCGTCTGGCGCAAAAGCCATCCATCCAGACGATCCAGAGCAACAGCCTGCAGATGGATACCAGCTCCGTAACTTTCGCCACCACGGCATCCGGTCCTGAAGGCACGGTGGCGGGACAACGCTTCGTGCAAACCCCAGCACGCGAGATGCTGCGTAAGAATTACCAATCACCGCCCAGCCCGGCCGTGCTGGAAAATTTCCAGTTCCAACAGAACGGCGCAGAGTTGAAATTTATCGACAGTGATGGCTCCGTCTATCTGGGCAGTATGGTTGCCCCGGAAGCGGAGCTGGAATCCACCACTCAAGGCCTCGCTGCTAAAGACGCCGCCGGCACGCGTTTGCAACTAGATGTGACTGCCCGAAGCGGTCGCGCCTCTGGCTTCGGTGGCGCCGTTCCTACCAACGTCTCAGCACCACGCTATTTCCGCGTCATCGGCACGAACCGGACCTTGAACCAACAGGTGGTCTTTGACGGCTCGATTGAAAATGTGCCTCAGGCTGTGGTGACTGGCGGCCAACTGGAAGCAGCCAAAGCTGAAGCGCTCAAAAAGAAGGCGCAGGAAATGCCGCAACTTCAGATCCAAGGCCGCGTGCAAGTCGGCGGCCGGCAGGAACTCATCATCAACGCCGTGCCGGTGAACCGGTAGATGACCCTTTCTGAACAGATCAAGCAGGCCTTTGCCGACGTTTCTTACCCCGGCGATGGCAACATCACTTTTAGCCAGTGTGAGGAATCTCAGAATATCCTGCATTATTTGCAAGGCCGTACATGGGATGAAATTTCTGTCCAGGATCTCCGATATGCGAACGCTCTCAGTTGGTTAAGCGAAGCCGGATTCCACTATTATTTGCCAGCACATCTGCGGGCAGTGATAGAAGACCCCGAGACGGCGGATACCCTTGTGGACGGACTTAAATACGCCTTCATCCCTCCTCGCGGAAAACGAGGGAACCAGCTTGCGGAATTTACCCGTCGCATTAGCGGCATCACCACTCGTCAGCAAGAAACCATCATCCTGGTTTACCAAGAGCTAAGCCGCTTAGGGATATATGATGAAGTGGATGTCGAGATGCTACGGTTGACCTTCGCACAATACGGCCAAGCCTCACAAACTCCGGGCAGACATTGAGCAGGGGTTACTTCTTCGCCTTCGGGTCAGTGGCCTCTTCCAACCGTTTGACGAGCGCCTCGTAATCTTTCACGAGCTGGTTGTATTTCTCCACCATGTCATTGCGCTCCTTGGCCACCTGCTGGATCTGGGTATTGAGCTGTTCGATGCTCGCGTTCTGCTGCTTCACCACCGCATTCTGTTTCTCGATCTGCTGGTTCTGGGTCAGCACGGCGGCGTTCTGCGCCTTGATATTGGCATTCGCGTCATCCAGCGCCTTCTTATAAGCCTCGCTCGTCAGCTCCGCCTGGCGCAGCTTGCCTTTGGTTTCCGCCAGCTCACGTTGCAGATCAGCGAGGTCTTTCGAGGTCTTGGCTCCTTGCTCGGTCAGTTCGGCCTTCAATCCGTCCAACCGCTTGACCTCCGTCTCCATGAGCTTGAGCCGGCCTTCCACTTCGCCGAGCTTCTTGTCGCGTGTCTCCACTTCCACCTGCTGGGCTTGCACCAGACCGCGCAGACGCGCCTCCCGCACCCATTGGATGGCGATGAGCACACACAGGACGATGGACCAGACCAGCAATAGATTCGGCAGCCACTTCTTCATGGATTACTTCTCTCCCTCCGAAGCGATGGCGAATGACACCTTCTGCACACCCGCCCGGCGCACCATGTCCAATACGTTGATGACCGCGCCATGGCTCGCCGCCTTGTCCCCGCTGATATAGACCGGAATATCTTGCTTCTCCGCCACCCGCTTGATCAGGAAATCATACATCTCTGCCAGCGTTTGCCGTTTCGCATCGATGTAGATATCACCCTGCTTGTCCACCGAGATATTGATGATCTCCGGTTTGAAATCTTTCGTCGCCTGTGTCGCCGTGGGCAGATCCATCTTGATGGACTTCAGCTTCACCATCGTGAGGCTGACCATCATGAACGACGCCAACAGGAAGAACATGATGTCGATCAACGGGATGATCTCGATCCGGGCCTTCTTATGCGGCAATGGAGAACCGATTTTCATGCGCAGCTATAACTGGATCAGGCCGCCGGGGTTTTCCGCGCCGTCATGGTCACCGGCTGGGGCGTCTCGCGAAAGGTGCCGCCATTCTCTTCCTTGTGCTTCGCCGCCTGCACCATCACTTCCACATTTGTGGCCGCCGTCTCCAGTTCGAACTGCAGCCGTGCAACACGTGCCGAGAAATAGTTGTAGGGGATCAACACGAAGATCGCGATGCCCAAGCCCGCGCCAGTCGCGATGAGCGCCTCACCGATACCGCCCGTCACCTTCTCCACCGCCAGCTCCGAGCCGCCGATGGAATTGAACGAGCTCATGATACCCGTCACCGTGCCGAGCAGACCCAACAACGGAGCCAGCGTGATGAGCGTATCCATCGCTGTGAGAAAACGGCCCGCACGTTGCAACTCCACCCCGGCCGCCACTTGCAGCGCGCCTTGCATGGAGGAGTGCACATGATTGATACCGTGCCAGACCATGCGGATGACCGGGTCTTCCGAATCCTTCGCCCGCGTCGCCGCCGTATTGAAGTCGCCCACTTCGATCGCCGTGAGCACCTGCTCCAGCCGCTTGGGATCACGCTTCTTGCCCAGCGAAGCCCACCAGATGATGCGCTCACCCACCACGGCCACCGCCACCAGTACGACCACAAGGATCGGCCACATGATGGGGCCACCCTTCACAAACAATTCGACAATCGTATTCGCGAACATGGGAGAAATCAGATTCATCACAACTACACTGAAATTATTTCAATTTATAAGAAAACGGGACGAGGTAGCGGCGCTCCGGACCGACTGGAAATACCCAGTTTTTCTTCAACCACTCCAGTGAGTAATTGTCCAGAGACTTGGACCCCGAACTTTCCGCCACTGAGATGGCATACGCCGCACCTTGAACATTCACGTAGACCTCGAGCATGACAACTCCCTCAACGCGCGCCCGATTCGCCCATAAAGGATATTTTGGCTTGGGATACACACCGCCATCACCCAGTGTCG
>CAZRGY010000324.1:0-5347 GCA_964599715.1 uncultured Verrucomicrobiota bacterium
GCTTGATGATCACCGCGTTACCGCACAAGAGTGCCGGAGCCATCTTCCACGCGGTGATCGCGATCGGAAAATTCCACTGTGTGATGAGCGCCACCACGCCTACGGGTTCGCGGCGGGTGTAGAGCAGATTGTTCGGCAGATCGTGCGGGATGGTCTGGCCACCGATATTGTAGCTGAGACCGCCGAAGAAGCGGAAGATATCGGCGGTGCGCTGCACTTCACCGGTCGCTTCAGCGAGGGTCTTGCCTTCTTCCTGCGTGAGGAGCTTGGCGAGTTCCGGCTTGCGGGCTTCGAGGAGCTGGCTGGCCTTGCTCAACACACGGCCGCGCGCCACCGACGTCATGCCCGACCAGGCGGGCAGGGCGGCTTTGGCGGCTTCGATCGCAGCGAGGGCATCCGGCTGGCCGCTCTGGGGATACTGCGCCACCACTTCGCGCGTGTCCGCCGGATTTGTGTTTTGGAAAGTCTGACCGGACTTGGCCGGAACCCATTCGCCACCGATGAAATTCTGATACGTCTGCATAGTGTTACCTGATAGGACGCAAAGCATAGGCTTTCAGCTATACGACGCAACTCTAAGAAAGCAATTTTTGGGAAGCGGGGAGATCTGTGTGGCATGTGCTGCTGGCATCTTGCCAGCAGGAGAGGGGCAACCGCTGGTAAGAAGACCATCCGTGATGGCCAGTGCGCTTATGATTGTCATTTGTTTACGCTTTGGTCTCGGTGAACGCGTCGGCCCTGCCGGCAAGATGCCGGCAGCACGGGGCATTTGGTTTCGACGTAGGAATTGCAGTTGCGTTGCGACCAAGGTGGCAGCATCGTGCGGCCAGTGACGTGGTATAAGAAATTTGGTGTGCTGACGGTGATCGGCCTGTGGCTGGTCTCCGGCATTTTTGCTACATCAAATCAAGGGCATGTCCCGGCAGACAAGGGACAGAGCAATATCTCCTCGCTGAATGCCGCGTTGCTGCTCGGGCAAGCCCACAGCATCCAACCAGACCAACAACTGAGCATCCCGGCCATCCGCCCGGGTGCGGTGGCGGCTCACGATTCGTTGGTCGATCTCGCGGCTGAAACACTGGCAAGCACGCTGCGAGTCAGCGCCTTGCGGGAAGCTGGCACTTTTCCTTCTCTACTGGCGCGCACCTGGCAGTTCCAGCAAAGGGCGGCCGCTTTTCCCCGCAGTCCCACTTGCACGTAAACAATCCGCTGTTGGTCGGCCCGGTAATCAGGGCCGATGAGGTGGCGCAAGCCTCCTGAAATCAAAACTGTTTACGTGTGAATTATGGATAAATCCTCTGTGGCCAAGTTGCTTTGGGCCGGGATCATCGTCTTCGGAGTGGTGATCTTCTGGTACTATGGCCGGAAAAAAGATTAAGCAACTGGAGTAGCTCTGCCGTTGCCGGACTGGTTTGCAGATCCGGCAACGGTTTTGGTTTCCGAAAGCAAAGGCGGCTTACTTTTTCAGGATCTCTTGCAGCACGCGGCCTTCCACGTTTTTCATCTCGAGCCCCAGCACGGCGGCCATGGTCGGGGCCACATCCACGTTGCGGATCTCTTTCAGCGTGACGCCCTTCTTGATGCCGGCACCCCAGGCGACAAAGCTCGCGTACATCAGCGGATGCTTCGGGTGATAGCCATGCGTGCCCTTCACGGAACCGACGGGCGTGATGAGATCTTTCGGCGCGGCGCTGTCCGAGAAGGCGTAGCCATCCGCCGCGCTGATCATCAGGTCCGGGGTGCGCGGGTCTTGGGACGGAAGCACATGGCCCACGGAGGCGAAGTCCTTCGGCTCCAGCACGACTTCCACGCCTTCTGCCGCCTTCAGTTTCGGCACCAGTTGCCGCATGATGGCCGCTTTGTTCGCCTCATCGCGGATGTAGAGGAAACCGCCACCGCCCTGAGCCAGAAAATGCACCTTGCTGTCCACGATCTTCGTACCCGCCATGGTCACCAGGCCCTCGTTCTTCAACAGCGCGTTGATGTTGATGTTGTTCGTATAGCTGATGAAGCCGTGATCCGACGTGACAAAGAACGTGGTGCGATCCGCCAGTCCGGCGGCCTTCACGGCTTCCACCAATTCGCGGATGCGGTTGTCGGAATCATTGCACGCCCAATACGCCTCCGGGCTGTTGCGGCCGTTGCTGTGCTCGAAGGAATCCACCGTCACCAGATGGATGGCCAGCACGTTCGGCTTGTGCGCGGTCAAGATATGCTCGGCGATGCGCGTGTACATCCAGTCGCGCTGGGGCTTGCCCGCATTGCCGGCCTTGCACCATTCCATCTGCTTTTCATACGGGATGCCCTTGGCGCGCAATTCAGCCAGCAGGGAGGGCGTGCTGTATTTCTCGAACAGCGCCTGATCGAACACATCCGGCACCTGCCAGTCGAGGTGCTTCGCATTCCGGCTCGCGGGCCAGATGACGCCCGCCGTCTTCATACCGGCCAAGTGCGCCACGTCATAGATGGTCGGCACCTTCACGATCTCTTCCTTGTCGAACAGCGGGTCGGGGATCAGCGGGACATTCTTGTTCTCCTTGCGATCGTAGTAGTTGTTGCCGATGACGCCATGCCGTCCGGCATGCACGCCGGTAACGAGCGTGGTGTGGTTCGGCCACGTCACGGTGGGGAAGGATGCTTCCATGCGCTCCGCGCGCGCGCCGTTCTCGGCCATCCAGCGGATGGTGGGGATGTGCGCCTTGGGGTCGTTATGATAATACGACGCGAGACCATCCACGCTGATGAGGATGACCGTGGGCGCGGGTGCCGCGGCAAAGAGCAGAGCCGGGGTCAAGACGGCCAGGCTGGCCAAAAGAAAACCAAAACGACGGAGTGATAGTTTCATAAATGATATGCGTTACGCGCAGGTGATCGCCGCGCGACCAAATAACTTCGGATTGTCAGGATTGGACGCAGTTTAGGGAAGAACCTTCAAAGGAAACAAGGAGAGGTTGTAGTTGATTGGTGAGGCTGGCTGGCCTCAGCCGGCCGTTGACGAAGCATCTATTCGCCGAATGCCAGTGATGTGATGACGACGGGTGGTTCAGGGTGAACCATTTCATGCGTTGGAAGTGAGCTGGCTCTTGGTGTAAGGCCGTTGTTGGCTTCGGCGGCGGTCGGCTGGGCCAGCCGACCCTACCTTCTGGTTTACTCCAGCACCGTCTCGGCCATCACGCGGATGAGCTGGGCGCCGTATTTCAGGCGGTCTTCGTGGGTGGTGTAGCGGCCAAGCTTCGGGCCGGCAAGGGTGCGCAATTCCATCAGTGCGACCGGCACTTTCGCTTCGTGATATAACGAATTCGTATCATTCGTAGGTTCCAAACGGATGCCCAGCTTGCGCGTGGGATCAAAGAGGGTCTTGGATTGCAGGTTGTCGAAGAGCTTTTGGAACAGGGCCTGGGATGCTTCATCCGAGGCCCGCGTATCCATGTATTCTGTCTTCGTGTTATGGAGATTCAACATCACGGCGATGGGGAACTGCGCGTGATGGGCGAGGATGGCTTTCTTGGCGTACCAGATCTCCGGCATCTTTTGCAGGAACTCCTTGTGCACCAGATCCACTTTGTCCCAATGGCGGTTCACATCGTAGCCATTGGCGTTGAAACGCACCTGGCCGGTGGCGCAGCCATCGGGGTCCAGCATGGGGGTGAACTTGAAGATGATCTTGTCGCGGAGTGCCTTGGCCGCCGGATCATCAGAGATGGCCCAGCGCAAGGCGCCTTCCATGGTGAAAGAGGTGCCGGTCTCCCACGCGTGCTGACGCGCTTGCAACCAGACGGTTTTCTTTTGCGCGGCAGGGATATCGGGATTCGTGACCGTGACGAGATGCAGGTCACGGCCCATCACGGTGCGGCCGATGACTTCCACAGTGGCTGCGGGTGAGTGCCCGATCACTTCGAGCAAGTTCAGCAACTTGGAATGCGGATAGGGCACGAGGTTGGGCGTACTCATCACATAGCTGACAGATGAGCTCATCACATGGTTGACACTTTTGGTTGGGTGGCGGAGTGGAGGCGAGCGGAGCGAAGCCGGAACGCAGCCGCCCAACCAACTCAGCGTTTGCGCCGATACTTGGCCATGCGGATGCTGCCAGTCTCGTGTTCCCACAGTTCTCCGACCAGCACCGGTCCGAAGTAAACTCGCCACACTCCCTGGCGCACCGGCTTAAGTCCCACATAGTCGCGCACAAAGGCTTCGCCCACGTAACGTCGGACTCCTTGCCAGCTGATCTCGCCATTGCCCTTCACCCAGCAACGTTCCCATCCTTTCCGATACTCCCACGACTTCAGTTTCAACGGCATGGTCCGCAGGCTTTTCCGGTAATGCTTCCGGGGCAGCTTCATCCCCAAGGACTCATGCGGACGGCCTCCGTTGTAATCCCGCAACCACCGGTTGCTTCGCCGCTGCTGCGCTGGCACCCGATACGCAGGCTTTCGCGCCACTTCCTTTTTATACACCCGGTGGAACTGCTCGTGGGAGCCGTTCTCACAGGGCCGTCCCGGGGTGATGAACTCCACTTCGATCCCCAGCTTCACCCACCACGCGCTCAACCGCGTCAGCCCCGTCGGGCCGCCACCGCCGAATGGGGTGCCATTGTCACACCGGATGCGCTGGGGCAGGCCGTAACGACCGAACAGCCGCTGCATCTCCCGTTTGGTCGTCAGCAAACATGGCCGCTTAAGCAGCCGGACGCAAAAGCTGTAATGACTGTAGAGATCCCGCACGGTCAAGGGCTCCACTCGGGTTCCGTCGCCCGTCCGATACCAGCCTTTGAAATCCACCGTCCACACCTCGTTGGCCGCCCGCGCGGGCCGCACCGCCATCCGTGTCAGCAGCGGCCCACGTACCCGTCTGCGTCTGCCTGGCGTCAGTCCCCACCGCCGCAGCCACCGGCCAAGCGTGGCTGCCGACGGCACGCCTCGCCGACCAAAGTCCCGCTCCAGACTCCATCTGAGCTTGCGCACTCCCCAAGTTGGTCTCCGCTGGCGGGCGCGGCGCAACCGTTGCAACCACACCTTGACGGTCTGCCGCCCTTGCCGTCGTGGCCGTCGGGACCGATCTTGCAATCCAGCCAGCCGATCACGTTGAAACCGCCCCCGCCACTTATAAGCCGTCTGCCGCGAGATCCCATACTCCCGGCACAGCTCGCTCACACTACGGCCACCAGCCCGCCACTGGCGGACAAACTCGTACCGCTGCTCCTCTACGTTCTTCGCTTTCCAAGGCATATGCCCCGAAAAGTGTCAGCTATGTGATGAGTACGTTATGTCAACCTTCTGATGAGCACGTGCCTCCGCCCGCCCCGGCTTCAGTCGGGGTCGAGCCTTGGCTCTACTCAGGCTTGCCT
>CAZRGY010000325.1:0-5316 GCA_964599715.1 uncultured Verrucomicrobiota bacterium
CCATCGCCTTCGGCATGGGTATCAACAAACCCAATGTGCGCTTCGTGGTGCATCATGATCTGCCCAAGAATATCGAGAGCTATTATCAGGAGACCGGGCGCGCGGGGCGTGATGGCCTCCCGGCGGATTGTCTGCTGCTCTTCAGCGTAGGCGATGAGATGAAGCAAAAGAAGTTCATCGCTGAGAAACCGGATGAGGAGGAGCAGCGTGTGGCCCTAGAGCAACTCGCGCTCATGACGCATTACGCAGAAACCAGCGAATGCCGTCGCGTGGTTCTGCTCCGTTACTTCAGTGAGAAGTTTGAGGAAGAGAATTGCGGTGCTTGTGACAACTGCCTGAATCCCCGGGAGAAATTTGATGGCACGGTGGCAGCGCAGAAATTCATGTCCTGCGTTTTCCGCATGAAGCAGAAGAGCGGTATCACGTTCGGGCTCAATCAGGTCGTCGAGGTGTTGAGTGGCGCGGATACGGAGAACGTGCGGCGTTGGGGACATGACACGCTTTCGACTTATGGCATCGGCAAGGAGCATGCGCGGAATGAGTGGCAGGGTATCGGGCGGGAACTGGTGCGGTTGGGGCTGGTGAGGCAGTTGACGGGACAGTTCGTGACGCTCGACCTGACCGCTGATGGCGTGATGGCACTCAAGGAACGCAAGAACATCTCCCTAACCCGGCAAATGGCTGCGCCGGTGGTGAAGAAGGTGAAACCGGGCCAGATCCAGTGCGACGAAGGGCTTTTCGATGTGTTGCGTGAGTTGCGTCGCAAGCTGGCCGAAGAACGGGGCGTGCCGAGCTACATCATCTTTGGTGATACGTCACTGCGCGAGATGGCGCGAAGCTATCCGACGAGTAGTGATGAATTCGCTAATATCTCCGGTGTCGGTGCGAAGAAACTCGCGGAGTTTAGCGAGGTCTTCTGCGAGGCCATCCGCAATTACCTGAAGAATAATCCGCGGCAGACTTTTGTCGGCGCGAATACCGGGCAGCTTATCCGCAAGATGCAGCGAGATCTGAATCCGGAGCTGATGGGGGATTCGCATTTCGTTTCGCTCAAACTATTCCGCGAAGGATACACGTTGGATGAAATCGCCCGGGAGAGAAAGATCGCACCGGGCACAGTGGCCCAGCATCTGGCCCGGGCCATCGAGATGGGTGAACCGGTGGATATCGAGAAGCTGGTGCCGAAACGGAAACACGCGGCTATCCTGAAAGCGTTCGATCAGCACGGCGTGGAGTCGTTGGGGCCGGTGAAGGACAAGCTGGGTGAGGGGTATGATTATGCCGAGTTGCACATCATGCGTGCGGCGGCGAAGGGCGGACAATTGGCGGGGTAGGTTTCCTCGCGTTAGTGAGGATAGAATTCTTAGGCACGGGTTTAAACCCGTGTACCACGGAGGAGGCTGGTGCGTCACATAGTGACGCCAGATTCATGGAAATCAGGAAGAAATTCTTTCGTCGCTAAGCGACGAGGTTCGTTCGGAAACACAAACGGCGGCTTGAAAAGCCGCCGCTAAGAATCTTTTTGTGCCTAACGGCACAGATCAAAAAAAGGCGACTGCTACGACCGTCCCCACAGGGCACGGGCGCGGCGGGCGCGTTCATCGCTGCGGCGTTTGGTATTCTGGCAGAGGCGGCAGCGGGGTTCGAAATAGGTGTGGCCTGATTTCAGTTTCGTGGTGCGCCAGAATTCCAAGGTCAGTGGCCAGTCCTGCCAGCAGGCGATGCAGCGTTTTTCGTTGGGCGGTGCCTTCAACTTCCGGGCGGTGAGCTTCCGGCGCAGGCGTTCCGTGCGGGGATGCGGATGGTCGCCACTCTCATCTTGCTTATGCCGGTTCGCGGCGGCGCAGAGGCGACAGGTATAGAGGTAATAAGTCTTCGCGGATTCCTCATGCTTGGTAGCAGCGAAGAATTCGGGCGTCAACGGCCAGTTCTCGCCGCATTGCTCGCAGCAGCGCTTGGCCAGCTTGGGGGATTTGGCCAGCAGTTCCACGCGACGGGCTTTCAGTTCCTGCTTGTGCTCACGGGCTTTTTCCTTGGCCCAGGCGGAGACGCGGCGTGAGACCTTGGCGCGGTATTCGGGATCGTGAAAGCGGGATAGGGGATGAGCCGCGGTGGCAGCCCAGGAACGCTGGATGCCCAACTGCTTCAAGGTGCGGCGAACCCAGGAGATGGTGACGCCAAATTTCTCAGCGACCACGTTCACCGGGATGTCGGAGCCATTGCGCCGTAAGAACTCAGTGGCTTGACGGCGGGCTTCGGGCGAGACGGAGACGCCACGTTCATGGGCTTTGCGGGCGCGTTCGGAATTCTCCGGACTGGCGAGATGCATCCGGCGGATCTGCTGGGCAATGGCATCCACGGAGCGAACCCCATGGCCATTGGTCGCGAAGCAGCCCAATCGATATATAGACAGGGGACCGTGACCGGAGCGGACCAAGTCCGCCAGCCTTTGCTTGTCTTCGGCTGTCCAGCTAGTGCCAGGCATGAGTGTGTCTAGGTATTGGCGATAGTGTCTATCCCGTCGCAGACGCTGGCGTAGGCACCGGTATTCAATCCATTTTTACGCATTTGTCAGCGGACGTGGCGGAAAAGTTTGGAACGATAGACTCGTCTGAACTGTGTTCTTTGGCATAGTTAACTTGGTATCCGATGTTTTATGTCCATAGCTCCACCCAAAGGGAATCAACCCGCTGGCCAAAACTGATTTAAAGCAGACTACCTTAATGCCGGGTCATAGTTGAAATACTTATTGGCTAGTCCTATGATAGGCACAGGCTATGGAACTGCATCAACTGAGATACATGGTGGCGGTGGCGAAGACGGGTAACTTTTCGCGGGCAGCGGAGCGTTGTCATGTGGCGCAACCGTCACTCAGCCAGCAAATCCAAAAACTGGAGGACGAACTGGGGCAACGGCTGTTCAACCGCCTGAAACGCGGCGTGAAATTGACTCAAGCGGGCGAGAGCTTTTTACCGCGGGCATTGAGGATATTGGAAGAGGTGGAGGCGGCGCATCGTGAGGCAGAGGATGCCCAGGCATTGGTGCGCGGAACAGTTACGGTGGGGGCGCTGCCGACCATCGCGCCGTATCTGCTGCCGGGAGTGATCGCGCACTTCTCCGAGAAGTATCCGGGTATCGAAGTGGTGGTGCAGGAAGATACCACGGCGCGATTGCTGAAGATGGCGACGTCGTTTGAGGTGGATATGGCCATCATGAGCCTGCCGATCGATGAGGCGGGGCTGGAAGTGGAGAAGCTCTTCACCGAGGAACTGCTGCTGGCCGTGCCGATGAACCATGCGTTGGCAAAGAAGAAATCGGTCCGGCTGACGGACTTGGAGAGCGAGCGGTTCATCCTGATGAAAGAAGGGCATTGCCTGGGAGACCAAGTGCTCGGCTTTTGCAATCGACGGAATTTCCAGCCGAAGGTGAGTTGCCGCAGTGCGCAGATGGAGACGGTGCAGGCACTGGTGGCGACGGGCTTGGGGATATCGCTGGTACCGCAGATGGCATTGGAATCAGGACCGAGCAAGCGGCCGGTTTACCGTTCGTTGGAGGGCACGAAGCCGGAACGGGCCATCGTGGTCATCTGGCCTAAGCGGCGGGCGATGGGGCGGGCGGCGAAGGAGTTCTTGAAGTGCCTGGAGCGGGATTGCGGGTGTAAATAGTAATAGACTGTAATGATGACGTGGCTGATACGTCTGCATAAATAAACAGTATCCAATATGAAACCACTCGAAGAACAGTTGATGGCGCAGTTGGAGATGTTCACGGCGTTTGCGCGGAAGCGGGTGAATGACCCTGAGCTGGCGGCGGATGTGGTGCAGGAAAGTTTGCTCAAGGCGGTGAAGTCGGCGGAGCAGTTGCGGGAGGATGAGAATGTGACAGCATGGTTTTATCGTATCCTCAGGCGGACTATCATCGATCTTTATCGGCGGCGGGCAGCGAACAAGCGGGCGATGGAATCGCTGGAGGCCCAGATGGAAGCGCCGGCCGATGCGGAAGAGGAGCGGACGGCTTGCGCGTGTGTGGCCGGGTTAGTCCCGACCTTGAAACCGGAGTATGGGGAACTGGTGCGGCGGTTGGACCTGGATCAGGAATCACCCGAAGCAGTGGCAGAGACGCTGGGGGTGACACCGAACAATCTGCGCGTGCGGCATCATCGGGCACGGCAGCAGTTAAGAGAGAAGGTGGAGGCGGTATGCCAGATGTGTGCGACTCATGGGTGTCTGGATTGCACTTGTGGGGAGAAAAGTTGATTTGTGCCAGAGGCACAAAATGAAGGTAGCCGTGGGTGAAACCCACGGTTCCAGATAAGGGAAGGAGCGCGTCACGTAGTGACGCTTGAACTACGGGCGGTTGATCGAAAACGGTCATTTCGTCACTACGTGACGCGTAAGATTTCCCCCCCGGTTTATCCGTGGGTTTCGCGGTGCTTCACCCACGGCTACCATCAGTCGTGCCTACGGCACTCTGATTAGGTTTTGGGAGGACGCATTTCAGATTGTTTTTGGGAAGTAAAAATTGTGAAAAAATTTCATGGCAATTCCGAAAAAAGGGTTGCGAGGGGGTAAGATTCGATACTATTGGTAGTGTGTAATTTTTACGGCATACACTATTAGTTGTGTGTTTCCGTCGGCAAGTGCCTCCAGCTAGGGGTTGGAGGAGAATAGGGAACCGGGTGAGAATCCCGGGTGGTTTCGCCGCTGTGACGAGTGACGACTGTCCCATGCCCGAAAGGGCGGCCAAAAGCCTGTTTTTTAGGGCTTTCAAGGCGGGGTGGAAGGATGATCTCGGAGCCAGAAGACCTGCTTGCTGACACTCATCGAACCGGCCCATGGCCGGTGGCAGTCGCGCCAACGACTGGATGGGGGACCCGGACTGGCCATCAGACGTCTTGCCGAGCAGGACGCAGGCACCGCCATCCTCCCAAGAACAAGTAGCAGGCTGCCTTGGCGGGTGGTGTGCCGAGATTAGCCGTGAGCCACGAGGCTTGCGGGCCAGCCCATGATCAAAGATTTGACGTTTGAGGCCGACGACATGTCGGCATCGGAGCAGGACAACCACGTTGTCTATCAGTTCCGTAACAAGACCTTCCGCCTGAACAAGACCAAGGCGCGTGAGCGTCTGGATGGCAAGCGGGTGATCAACGGCCTGAAGACCGCCGAGCTGAATGTCCTCCCGCTCAAGTATCCCGAGGCCTACCGCATCTACAAGCAGATGAAGGCCAACCATTGGGAGCCGGACGTCATCGACATGTCCAAGGACGCGCACCAATGGAACACGGGCGCGCTGACGACCAAGGAGCGCTGGATCATC
>CAZRGY010000326.1:0-5313 GCA_964599715.1 uncultured Verrucomicrobiota bacterium
ACGGTCTGCCCATCGAGGCCAAGGTCACGCAGGAACTCCGCAAGGCCGGCAATGAAACTGCCGACGCGGCGACCATCCGCACGGCTTGCGATACCTACGCGCGCAAATACATCGATCTGCAGCGTTCGCAATTCAAACGCCTCGGCGTGTTCGGTGATTGGGAGAATCCGTATCTCACCTTGAATAAAGAATACGAGGCGGCAGAGCTGGGACTCTTTGCTGACATCGTGGCGCAAGGTTTCGTGTATCGCGGCAAGAAGCCGGTGTATTGGAGTATCCCGTATAAGACCGCGCTCGCTGAGGCGGAAGTGGAATACAACGACCACGTGAGCCAGTCTGTGTATGTGAAGTTCCCCGTGGTGGGTGAGCCGGGCTTGAACCTGCTGATCTGGACAACCACGCCGTGGACTCTGCCCGCGAACCTCGCGGTAGCTTACAATCCGAAACTCATTTACTCCCTCGTGCAGGCGGATGGGGCCGCCTATATCGTGTGTGATGCCTTGTTGGGCAAGGTCGCGGAGAAGTGCGGCTGGAACAACTGGACCATCGCGCGCACGATGAGCGAGAGCGACTTCGCAGCGATGGAGTATCAGCATCCGTTCTGCGCACGCACCGGCAAGCTGTATCCGGCGGACTTCGTGGAAGACACGGCTGGTACCGGCTTCGTGCATATCGCGCCTGGTCACGGCACAGAGGATTATAACCTCGGCCGCAGTCTGGGGCTGCCTGTCTATTCCCCGGTGGATGACAACGGCTGCCTTGCCCACACGAATGATTTGCCCGCCGAGCAACAGATGCCTGCCGAACTCATCGGCCTTTCCACCTTGGAAAAACATGGTGAGAGCGATGCGAACCGCGGCGTGCTCCATATCTTGCGCGTAGCACATCTGCTCGCACATGAGGAAAAGTATCATCACAGCTACCCGCATTGCTGGCGCAGCAAGACGCCCATCATCTTCCGGGCGATGGACCAGTGGTTCATCAAGATCGATCATGAAGTCGGGACCGAAGGGAAAACCTTCCGCCAACAAGCACTCGCCGAGATCGACAAAGTCGCGTGGGTGCCTGATTGGGGCGTCAACCGTATCAAGGGCGCAGTGCAATCGCGTCCAGACTGGTGCATCTCGCGTCAGCGCACTTGGGGCGTGCCGATCCCCGCTTTCTACGATGCGGAGAAGAATCCCATCCTCGATCCGGTGGTGATCCGTAATGTCGCCGCCTTGGTGAAGGAAAATGGCTCGAACGTGTGGTTTGAAAAATCCGCCGAAGAACTTTGGGCCTTGGTGAAACCGACCGATTGGCAGGGCGCAGACGCGACTGGCAAATCGAATGACACGCTCGATGTGTGGATCGATTCCGGTTCGTCTTCACGTGCCGTCATCGCGGCACGCGGAGAATTGCGCGGTAAGGGCAAGGCGTTCCAGGCGGATGTCTATCTCGAAGGTTCGGACCAGCATCGCGGCTGGTTCCAATCGTCTTTGTTGCTTTCGCTCGCGGGTAATGGTGCCGCGCCCTACAAGACCGTGCTCACGCACGGCTTCATGGTGGATGCCGATCGCGAAAAGATCTCCAAGAGCAAACAGGGCGGCTATGAGAAACCGCAGACCGCTGATGCTTACGTGAAGCAATGGGGTGCGGATGTGGTGCGTCTTTGGGTGTCCTCGCAGGATTACAGAAGTGACATCGTGGTGAGCGAAGAGCGGATCAAGAAGGTTGCCGAGACGTATCGCGGCATCCGCAACTGCCTGCGCTACCAGCTCTCCAACCTGTTCGATTTCAATCCGGCCACGGATGCCGTAGCCGATGACAAGCTCACCGGCTTGGATCGCTGGGTGCTGGGTGAGTTCGCAAAGCTGGAGGAGGCTGTGCAGGCCGCTTACAGCGCGTATGAATTCCATGTCGTTTACCAGAAGCTGAGCCAGTTCGTGGCCGTGGAGCTTTCCTCCATCTACCACGATGTCATCAAAGACCGGCTCTACACGGATCCGGCGAACTCGAACCGCCGCCGTTCCAGCCAGACCGCGCTGCATCGCATCGTGAGCGGCCTGTGCCAGATGCTCGCGCCACTGCTCGCCTACACGGCGGATGAAGCGTGGGAATTCATCCCCGGGAACAAAGGCACTTCCGTGCATGCTTCGGATTGGAAGCCGACGAGCTTTGCCCGCACGGAAGCCGAACAAGAGGCATGGAAAACCTTGTTCGCACTGCGCGTGGAAGCATTACCAGAACTGGAGAAGGCGCGCCAATCCAAGCTGATCGGCAAAGCACTGGAAGCGAATCTGACGGTCACCGGCAAGCCCGAGTCACTTAAGGCAGCGCAGGAGAACGAAGCGGATTTCCGCGAACTGCTGAACGTCTCGCAACTCACCTTTACTACCAGCGAAGCTGAACAAGTCAGCTATACCGTGAGTAAAGCTTCCGGCGAGAAATGCGAACGCTGCTGGCACTTTGAGACCGACATCGGCCAAAACGCAGAACACACAACCCTGTGTGGTCGCTGCGTCGAAGCGGTGAAGGTGTCCTTGGCGGGCAAAGTGTAGCATTTCCTCGGCAAAGATTGCAGTCTGTGCTAAACTAAGCGCAACGAAACTGTGAAAGAATTCATACAACGCTGGTTGATCACTACGGTAGCTGTGCTCGTGGCAGCGCACATCATTCCCGGCATCGGCTATGACCGCGTGACGGATCTGGTGGTCGCCTCATTGCTGTTAGGCGTATTGAATGCCATCGCGCGCCCCATCCTCATGGTGCTCTCACTGCCGCTGGTCATCCTCACGCTGGGCTTGTTCCTATTGGTCATCAATGCCCTGTTGCTCTCCTTCGTTGGCTGGCTGGTGAAAGGCTTCCATGTGGGCGGTTTCTGGTCGGCCTTCTTCGGGGCCTTGGTCATCAGTATCGTGGGCGTGATCCTGAATACTTTGACTGGCACAGGGAATTCACAGGTAAAGGTCAGCGGCAGCGTAAACCGAGGCCAGCAGCAACAGCGCAAACCAGACGATGATGACAAGGGCGGCGGCGGGCCCATCATCGATGTCTAAGCGGGTTCCTACCGTTTTCGGTAGGCAGCGTAATTCGTCGGGATACCCTTGGCGTTGAACTCGCGCTCGAAATCTGTTTTGACCGCGCTCAACTCTTCGGGAGTCTCCACCTTCTCAAACTTCTGGTTCGCATCGAACACCGTCACCATCTGTTCGAAATAGTCCGTGTCATCCGTGCGCAGATAAACGATGCCCCGGTCCTTCAAAGCCCGGTGGGCCAGCCCGGTGAAGCGCTCGTTCACCAAGCGGTGACGGCGATGCTTCTTCTTCGGCCACGGGTCCGCGAAGTAGATATGGATGATATCCACGGAACTAGCCGGCAGCAGATACTCGGTGAAATAAGCGCCCTCGATGCGTAAACCACGGAGGTTTTTTAGCCCCATGCGCAGCGCCTTGCGCTCCACCTTCTTGAGCCGTCCGTAAAGGCGTTCCACACCCAGGAAATTGTGTTCCGGGTGCAAGGCGGCGTAGTTCACCAGGAAAGAACCATCACCAGCACCGATCTCAACTTCAAGCGGTTGGGGCGTGCTGAATATCTGTTCGATCTTCAGCGGTTCGAAGAACGATTGCGGACGGAAAAGCAAACTAGGGGCCGGAGCGGCGGTCGGAGACTGGCTCATGATTTCACTTCTTTCGGGGCACGGCTGACGAAGAGGGCCAAGGAGGCCGTGTAACCGTGGAGAAAATTCTTATCACCCACCGGACCGATCTCCCCATTGCAGAAGAAACCGGTGAGTGCCACCTCGCCCAGCTCGCGTTGGATCAGGGAAGCATCGTGGTCCGGCTCGCCAAAGAGACCGGTGCCGCGGCCATTGCAGCAATGCAAGGAGCCACCGTAGATGATGCGGCCGTCGAGATTCGCTTTCACACGCTCCAGCAGGGCGGTCATGTCCTCGGTGGCAGCATCGGCATCGCGCCGTTGGAACTGGATGGTCTGGCCAGGGCGAGGATAGGCGGCCACGACGAGCACGCCTTTGTTCGGATCACCGCCGACGAGATTGCGGATGAGAAAATCACCGCGATGGAATTCTTCCAGGTATTCGTTGATGACGAGACCGACGAACAGGTTGCCGCGCAAGCGCATCTTGTCCTTGTCCGGCAGTTGCTCAAAAGTCTCGGTGAGGATGGAATACGCAGGCTTGTTGCCGATCTCAAAGATCAGATTGCCGTCCGTGCGGGTAATGGTCCACGTCTCGCCGATGGGCGTGCAGCCTTGGGAAATGACACTGGCGATCTCCACCTCGCCGCCGATGGATAACGCCACGCCGCCTTCATCGAAGACCTCGCCGTTCAGATAGATCTGGGTGCTGCGCTCCTGATAGACGCCGCTGGCCAAACCGCCCATGATCGGTGTGGGGGCATAGGCTTCGTTCCATTGCTTGAGCCACT
This sequence comes from uncultured Verrucomicrobiota bacterium, assembly GCA_964599715.1. GTDB lineage: Bacteria > Verrucomicrobiota > Verrucomicrobiia > Limisphaerales > JAEYXS01 > JAEYXS01. The sequence continues at coordinate 4,428 of CAZRGY010000326.1, forward strand.
CCTCGGAATCCAGATTGAAGGGATCGGCGAAGACCAGCCAGCCATTGGTGGCCGCAGCACTGACACCGGTTTCCTCATGCCAATAATCCGGGCTGGTGCAGGCTTCGACATGGCTTTGGTCAAAATGCTTGGCCGTTAATTTGGCCCCGGGAAGATAGTACAGGCCCAAGACCAAACCGGGCTTTTCCTCGATCTCTTGACCGCCACAGACAAGGCTTTCGCTGGAGCACCCGAGCAGCAGTGGCACCCGGGCATGAAGACGCAAGGTCTCCAACACTTGGGCGGCATGGGGGAAGAAATGCGGGGTCATGAACACAAGCCCGAGTGTGACTTGCGGGGTCTGCAACTGGCTGCGGAGATTCGCGGCCCAGGCTTCCAGCCCGTCCTCGTCATACTCTCCGGCCCAGTGACCGCAAACCGCATACGGCGTTCGCATGGGGAAAGTCTAACGGCGGATGGCGTGAGAGTAAAATGGAAGATGCAATTGCGAAGGAGATTACTTTTTCAAAATCCTATGCTATGATTTCAACATGATCATCGGCGTTCCCCGGGAAATCAAAAATAAGGAGTTCCGCGTCGGCCTGCTGCCATCCGCTGTTTACCAGTTGATCAAGCGCGGCCACCAAGTAGTCGTCGAACAAGGCGCCGGAGCGGGTTCTGGGTTTCCCGACACCGACTATGAGAAGGCCGGAGCCCGGATGGTGGCGGAGCATGCCGCAGTATTCCAGCAGGCAGAACTGATCGTGAAGGTAAAGGAACCGCAGGCATCTGAACTCCCCTTACTACAAAGCGGGCAGATCCTGTTCACCTATCTACACTTGGCGGCGAGCCGGGACTTGACGGAGGGATTGCTAAAATCAGGCGCAACCGGCATCGCTTACGAAAC